>NZ_WEKT01000003.1:0-216865 GCF_009874545.1 Vibrio eleionomae
GTATATAAGTATATATAGATAGGTTAATAGGGTCTAAAATATGAGTGCTCGCTAATATTTAGTTGCCATCACAAGCCTGGGGCGCAACATATGCAGCGTGTCGAATCCTAAAAAACTCATGGCAGATAAGCAACCGTAGAATTATAAATGTGGAACACGACTCCAGCCTATTTTGGGTATAAACTATAACATTGATGTCAGAAAGCGGTGAAAAACAAATTGGAAACAGGCTTTCAATCACGTTAGGCATCAAGTAAAATTCTGCTCCTGATCAATTTTCTTACCAGAGAATCCTCTATCGATGTCTTTACTTGCTATTGGTATTAACCACAATACAGCGTCGGTTGAATTGCGAGAAAAAGTTGCCTTCGGTCCAGAGAAACTGAAAGATGCACTTAAGCAACTATCGACCAACTCATCAGTGAATGGTGGGGTCATTTTATCGACCTGTAACCGCACTGAAGTTTATTGTGACGTTAAAAACACCAGTAAAAACAAAATCATTGAATGGCTATCTCAGTTCCATGATGTGAAATTGGAAGACATTAAACCCAGCTTATATTTGCATGAAGAGCAAGCGGCTATTCGCCATTTGATGCGTGTTTCATGTGGTTTAGATTCGCTAGTTCTAGGCGAGCCACAAATTTTGGGTCAGGTAAAGCAGGCGTATGCGGACTCCCGTGAGCAGCGCGCCGTTGATCCTGCATTAGAAAAATTATTTCAAAAAGCGTTTTCGGTGGCTAAGCGCGTACGGACTGAAACGGAAATCGGCGGTCACGCGGTATCTGTCGCTTATGCAGCTTGCACTCTAGCTAAACATATTTTTGAATCGCTTGAAGATGCGACTGTGTTACTTGTTGGTGCTGGTGAAACGATTGAATTGGTAGCAAAACATCTAGCAAGCCATAATTGCAAACGTATCATCGTTGCTAATCGTACTAAAGAACGGGCGCTGGGATTGGCTGAAGAATTCGGTGGTGAAGTGATTACATTGAATGAAATTCCTGACTATTTACCGGCGGCCGATATTGTGATTAGTTCAACGGCTAGCCCATTACCTATTATTGGTAAAGGTATGGTTGAGACCGCGTTAAAAGCTCGTCGACATCAACCTATGTTGCTGGTTGATATTGCAGTACCACGCGATATTGAATCTCAGGTTGGTGAATTGAGTGATGTGTATCTCTATTCCGTCGATGATTTACAATCGATTGTTGATAGCAACATGGAGCAGCGAAAAGTAGAAGCCATTCAAGCTGAAGCGATTGTTAGCGAAGAAAGCGCCTCATTTATGACTTGGCTGCGTTCTCTACAAGCCGTTGATAGTATTCGCGAATATCGTCAAAATGCTAACGATATCCGCGAAGAACTATTGACCAAAAGTCTACAAGCTTTAGAAACCGGTGCTGATCCGGAAAAACTGTTAATCGAACTCAGTAATAAATTGACCAATAAGTTGATTCATGCACCAACCAGAGCTTTGCAGAGTGCGGCTGAGCAAGGCGAGCCAGCGAAATTAGCAGTGATCAGAGAGAGTCTAGGTTTAGACGATCCAAAAATTATAAGTTAACCCGAGTTTAAAGAAGAAACTATGAAAGCGTCGATTTTAGTAAAGCTTGAAACCCTTGTGGAACGTTACGAAGAAGTTCAACAGCTTCTGGGCGATCCAGATGTCATTGGGGATCAAGATAAGTTCCGTGCTCTATCTAAGGAGTACTCGCAACTCGAGGAAATCACTAAGTGTTTCCAAGCGTATCAACAGGCTCAAGAAGATCTTGTTGCTGCGCAAGACATGGCGAAGGAAGATGACGCTGAAATGCGTGAAATGGCGGAAGAAGAAATTCAAGCAGCCGAAGAGTCAATCGAAAACTTGACTGCTGAACTAGAGATTCTATTGTTGCCAAAAGATCCAAACGATGAGCGCAACTGTTTCTTAGAAATTCGTGCTGGTGCTGGCGGTGATGAAGCGGGTATTTTTGCCGGTGACTTGTTCCGCATGTATAGCCGTTTTGCAGAGAAGAAAGGTTGGAAAATTGAAGTCATGTCATCGAATGAAGCTGAACATGGCGGTTACAAAGAGATGATCGCGAAAGTCGTGGGTGACGGTGCTTACGGGGTTCTAAAATTTGAATCGGGTGGTCATCGCGTGCAACGTGTCCCAGAAACTGAATCACAAGGTCGAGTTCATACTTCAGCGTGTACCGTTGCGGTTATGCCTGAAATTCCCGAGGCAGAAATTCCAGAAATCCGCTCCGTGGATTTACGAATTGACACATTCCGTTCATCGGGGGCTGGTGGTCAGCACGTTAACACCACCGATTCTGCCATTCGTATTACCCACTTGCCGACCGGTTTAGTCGTTGAGTGTCAGGATGAACGTTCACAACATAAGAACAAAGCGAAAGCAATGTCAGTATTGGCTGCTCGTATTGCTCAAGCTGAAGAAGCAAAGCGTGCTGCTGAGATTTCAGATACTCGCCGTAACTTATTGGGTTCTGGTGATCGTAGTGACCGTATTCGCACTTATAACTATCCTCAAGGACGTGTTTCAGACCACCGTATCAACTTAACTATTTATCGTTTAAGCGAAGTTATGGAAGGGGATATGCAAGGTCTAATTGAACCTGTCATTCAAGAGCACCAAGCTGACCAATTAGCCGCGTTAGCTGAACAAAACTAATTCATGTCAAATACGATCGATGCCGCCTTAAAGGCGGCAACTTCTCAACTTGCTGCCAGCGGCAGTACTTCACCTGCCATTGACGCTGCGGTACTTCTTTGCCACGCTCTACAAAAACCGCGTTCTTATCTTTTTACTTGGCCAGATAAAACACTAGATAGTGCTCAGCAACAAAGTTTTGACACTTTGTTGGAACGAAGAGTGACTGGAGAGCCTGTTGCTTACATCATCGGAGAGCGTGAGTTTTGGTCGTTACCATTGAAAGTGTCACCATCAACTCTGATTCCTCGTCCTGATACTGAACGCTTGGTTGAACTAGCCTTAGATAAAGCGGCTGATTGTGCTGGTGATATCTTAGATTTAGGTACAGGAACAGGGGCAATAGCGTTAGCTTTAGCGTCAGAATTGCCGCAACGCCGCTTAGTTGGGGTTGATTTACGTGGTGAAGCTCAAGCACTTGCTACTGAAAATAGTAAGCGCCTAAACCTATCCAATGTCACTTTTCTGCAAGGAAGTTGGTTTGAACCTATCACTGATGGTACAAAGTTTGCTTTGATAGTATCAAATCCACCTTATATTGAAGAAAGTGACCCACATTTGACGCAAGGTGATGTTCGTTTTGAGCCAATCAGTGCATTAGTGGCGAAAGATAACGGGTTAGCAGACATCAAAACTATCAGCGATAAAGCTCGTGATTATCTGCAAAATGGAGGATGGTTGCTGTTCGAACATGGTTATGATCAAGGCAATGCAGTTAGAACCATTCTTGAGCAGTTAGGTTATAGTCGCGTCGTTACTGAAAAAGATTACGCGGGGCAAGATCGCGTGACACTGGGACAATATCAATTATAACGGGAAGAGCAATGTACGTTTCTCTAAAATATTTACACTTAATCGCCATCGCTGTCAGCGTCTTTCTACTTACGCTTCGCTATATTTTGATGATGATGGATTCTGATAAATTACAGCACAAATTTTTAAAAGTATTCCCCCATATTGTGGATACCGTTCTATTACTAAGCGGTGTTGGACTGATTTTTGTCACTGGTTTTATTCCTTTTACTCCAGCTGCTCCTTGGATGCTGGATAAACTGACATGCGTAGTCGTTTATATTGTTTTAGGTGTTTTTGCCCTAAAAATTGGGCGTAATAAAATGCTACGGACTTTCGCATTTCTTGGTGCATTAGGTTGGTTAGCAATGGCAGGAAAAATTGCTGTTACCAAACTACCAATGTTTTTTAGCTAATAAACAGAGTATGTAAATGTTAAATTTATCCGATGATGACTTTGACAATATGGAGTTAGTTGACGGTGCTCTTGCACTCAATAATGCAATTAACTCTGACACGCGAGTGGAATGGGCCGAAACGGAAATGGCACGTCTTTTGGATGAAGCAAAGCTCGCATTAGCCAATGAAAACAACGAACAACAACGCTTTGATGCATTCATTCACCTCTTCTATCAAGAATGGAAGTTTAGGGGGGATCGTGATGCGTATTTTGATTCGAGTAATGCGTTTATTGATAAAGTATTGGAACGTCGTAAAGGTGTTCCGGTTAGTTTAGGTGCGTTACTGTTGTATTTTGGTACTAAGCTTGGCTTTCCTCTTAAAGGGATTAATTTCCCCACCCAGTTTTTAGTGCGTGTTAGTTGGCCAGAGCAAGCGCCTCAATACATTAATCCATTTTCTGGTGAGTATGTCTCACAACATACGTTGCAGGCTTGGTTAATTGGTCTTAAAGGACCGCTGAGTAAATTAAAACCAGAACACCTTAAAGAGGCTGATCATCCAACGATTATTGGTCGTTGGTTGGCATTACTTAAAAGTGCATTATTGCGTGAAGAGCGTTACACGTTAGCATTACGTTGCACTGATTTAGCTTTGACCTTTGTCCCTGATGATCCCTATGAGATTCGTGATCGTGGATTCATCTATCAGCAGTTAGACTGTAATCAAGTTGCGATTTCCGACTATCAATATTTTATTGAGCATTGTCCGGATGATCCCGCTGCAGAATTATTGAAAACTCAAGTGAATGCATTGAGTCACTCAGATGTGACTTTGCACTAAACACCAAAAGAGAGAAAAAGATGGAACAGAAAATTGTTCATGTTGGCGATATTCCAGTAGCGAATGATAAACCATTTACCCTATTTGCTGGAATGAATGTGCTTGAATCACGCGATCTTGCTATGCAGATTTGTGAGCACTATGTGAAAGTAACCGAGAAGCTTGGAATTCCTTACGTGTTCAAAGCTTCGTTCGATAAAGCAAACCGCAGCTCTGTTCATTCTTATCGTGGTCCTGGCTTGGAAGAAGGGTTAAAAATTTTCCAAGAAATCAAAGATACTTTTGGCGTTAAAATCATTACCGATGTTCACAACGAAGCCCAAGCTCAACCTGTAGCCGACGTTGTTGATGTCATTCAATTACCCGCATTCCTTGCTCGTCAGACTGATTTGGTGGAAGCAATGGCAAAAACTGGTGCGGTGATTAACGTGAAAAAACCGCAGTTTATGAGCCCTGGTCAAGTGGGTAACATTGTTGAAAAATTCGCTGAATGTGGCAACGATAAAGTGATCCTATGTGAACGTGGTGCTTGCCATGGTTACGATAACCTTGTGGTTGATATGCTTGGTTTTGGTGTGATGAAAAATGCCTCTAAAGGTAGCCCAATTATTTTTGATGTCACTCATTCGCTGCAAATGCGTGATCCATCAGGTGCCGCTTCTGGTGGTCGTCGTCAACAGACTGTTGAATTGGCTAAAGCTGGTTTAGCAACAGGTATTGCCGGTTTATTTATTGAAGCGCATCCAAACCCAGATCAAGCACGTTGTGATGGTCCATCTGCTTTACCTTTAGATAAATTGGAGCCATTCCTAGCTCAGATGAAAGCGCTTGATGATCTCATCAAAAGCTTTAGTGAAATCGATATTAAATAATTGATTATGCTAAATAAGTAAAAGACCATGGCTGATAAGTCATGGTCTTTTTGTTTCTGAAGGAACTGAAACTTGAATTTATACCACCCATAAAATTTAGTGATGATTTTTAGTGCCTCAAACACCTCTCTGTATGTCACAATAAACCAATCAATAGAGATTAGACGCCAAAAAGTCATTCAACTCTATTGAAGCAGCAGTGGTATAAATATTTCAAGGGATAATGATGAACAGTTCTTTATTTAAAAAAGCAGCCGTTAGTGCTGCAGTGATTGCATTACTGTCCGGTTGTGCTCAACAGTCAGCTCACACGTTATCGGCGGATAAAACCTATAAACTCACCATCTTACATACCAACGATAACCATGGACACTTCTGGCAAAATGCCAAAGGCGAATATGGTATGGCGGCACGTAAGACAATCATAGATCGTGTGCGTAAAGAGGTTAAAGCAGAAGGTGGTAGCGTATTATTGCTATCTACAGGTGATGTGAATACGGGGGTTCCAGAATCCGATTTGTTGGATGCAGAACCTGATATTAAAGGTATGAATTTAATGGGTTACGATGCAATGGCGATCGGTAACCATGAATTTGATAATCCTCTTTCCGTGTTAGCAAAACAGCAGGGTTGGGCGCATTTCCCAATGTTGTCAGCGAATATTTACAATAAAACGACCGGCAAACGCGTATTTAAACCCTACATTATTTTGCATAAACAAGGGATTAAAATTGCGGTAATTGGTTTAACCACAGAAGACACGGTTAAAGTCGGTAACCCTGATTATGTAAAAAACCTCGATTTTCGTGACCCTAAAGTTGAAACTAAAAAATTGGTGGCTGAACTTAAGGAAACGGAACATCCTGATATGATTATCGCGGTTGCTCATATGGGGCATTACGATGATGCTCACTATGGTATCAATGCACCAGGCGATGTTTCTCTTGCTCGTTACTTACCTAAACAAGATATCGATTTGATTGTTGGTGGTCATACGCATGATGCAGTATGTATGCAGGACAAATCGCATATTAAGGTGAATTACCAACCTGGTGATATGTGTAAGCCCGATTTAGAAAATGGTATCGAAATTGTTCAAGCATTTGAATGGGGTAAATATGTTGGCCGTGCTGATTATGAGTTTCATAATGGGCAAGTCAATTTAGTTAGTTATCATTTGATACCGGTTAACTTGAAGAAAAAGGTTCAGGTTAATGGCGAATCGAAAAGCGTGTATGCAACCCAAGAAATACCGCAAGATCCTGCTATGTTAAAACTGCTTCAGCCATATCAAGATAAGGGGCAGGTTAAACTTGGACAAAAAGTTGCCACGGTAACGGGTAAACTGGAAGGCGATCGTAAAGTGGTTCGTTTCCATCAAACTAACCTTGGTCGTTTGATTGCTACTGCTCATATGGAGCGTACGAAAGCTGATTTTGCGATTATGAACTCTGGTGGTGTACGTAGTTCAATTACACCGGGAGATGTGACATATAAAAGTGTTCTGATGGTTCAGCCATTTAGCAATACCATTACTTACATTGATATGTCAGGTTCAGATGTTAAAAAATATTTAGATAAGGTGGCAACAAAACCTGTTGATTCAGGCGCCTACCCACAGTTTGCTGGTATCTCTATGGTAGTGGGAAAACGCAGTGTATCTCAAGTGAAGATTCATGGAAAACCGCTTGATCCAAGTAAAACCTACCGATTTAGCGTACCAAGCTATAATGCCGCTGGTGGTGATGGCTATCCTAAAATCACTGATCATAAAGGGTTCGTAGATACAGGTTTTGTTGATGCTGAAGTGTTAAAAGCTTATTTACATAGCCATAGCCCAGTTGATGCAAGCCAATATATTCCACATGGTGAAATTATTTATAAGCTGTAACTAATTGACTTAAAAGGTCATTTAAACTATTAAAAGGAAGAGTTATACTGAATATATTCAGTAATCTGCCTTTTTTATTGTTAAAGGTAAAAATAGTCTAGTTAGGAATAGGTATGACGCCTGCAATCAATTTAGCCAAAAAGAAGAAAATTGTTCACACCGTACATCAATACGAACACGATCCGAATGCAGAAAGCTATGGTGAAGAGGCGGCAGAACTATTAGGACAAGACCCAAAAACGGTGTTTAAGACGTTACTATTTTGCCTTAATGGCGAAGAAAAGCATCTTGCTGTAGCGGTGATTCCTGTTGATCATCGATTGAACCTAAAGTTAGCAGCAAAAGCTGCCAAAGCAAAAAAAGCGGAAATGGCTAACCCGACTATCGCTGAAAAAACGACGGCGTATGTGGTTGGTGGTATTAGTCCATTAGGACAGAAAAAATCGTTACCGACTTTTATTCATGAGAGTGCGAAGGCGTTAGATACCATGTGTGTCAGTGCGGGGAAAAGGGGCCTAGAAATCGAATTAGCGCCAGCGGATTTAGCTAAATTGACGCGTGGTGAATTCGTTAATTTGTGCTTAGATTAAAATAGATAGAAGGCCTTCATTTGAAGGCTTTCTATCTTTACCAACGAGTCGTTAGTCGTCAATTTCGGCTTTATCGACGACGTGAGTTTCACCTAAATCTTTCGGTAAGATTAGGTTTAGCAAAATAGCGACGATGCCACAGAGACTAACGCCTTGCAGGCTGAAACCGCCAATATCAAATGCCATTCCACCAATACCAAATACAAGAGTGACTGCGACAATCACCAGGTTGCGAGATTTATGTAGATCGACATTGTGTTTGATCAGTGAATTTAAACCAACTGTTGCGATTGAACCGAAGAGTAGACACATAATCCCACCCATGACTGGCATTGGGATGGTTTGTAATAGAGCGCCTAATTTTCCGACTAGAGCGAGAATGATCGATGTAATGGCTGCCCAAGTCATTATTACAGGGTTAAACGCTCGGGTGAGCGTGACAGCTCCAGTCACTTCACTGTAGGTAGTATTAGGTGGAGCACCAAGGCATGTGGCGACCATTGTGGCAACCCCGTCACCGGTAATGGTGCGATGCAGTCCTGGTTTTTTCAGATAGTCTTTACCTGTGACGTTTGAAATAGCGATGATATCACCCACATGTTCTACCGCTGGAGCAATAGCAACAGGAATCATGAACAGTATCGCATTGAGATTGAATTCCGGGTAGGTGAAGTTGGGTAATGCAAACCATGCAGCTTTGGTTACTGGTGAAAAATCGACGATACCAAAGTAAAGAGAAACAGCGTATCCCACTAAAATGCCGCCACAAATTGGAATGAGTTTAAAGAATCCTTTAGCAAATACACTCACAATAATGGTAGTTAACAACGAGGCTAGTGATACCCAAAGTGCAATATGTCCATCGATGATTTGGGTTCCATCTCCCGACCGTCCTAGCGCCATATTTACCGCTGAAGGGGCAAGCCCTAAGCCGATCACCATGATTACAGGCCCAACGACGACGGGCGGTAACAAGCGATGAATAAATCCTACCCCTTTTACTTTGATAAATGCGCCTAAAATGACATAGACAAGGCCTGCGACGGCCAAACCACCCATGGTGGCAGCAATGCCAAATGTTTTTGTACCGTAAAGGATTGGAGCGATAAAGGCGAAAGAGGAAGCGAGGAAAATGGGAACGGATCGGCGAGTAATTAATTGGAAAAGGAGGGTGCCGACACCTGCACCGAAAAGAGCGACGTTAGGATCTAACCCCGTGAGTAGCGGCACTAGAACCAGTGCCCCAAATGCAACAAACAGCATTTGAGCGCCTAGAATGGCATTTTTCATCGTAAATTCCCTGATAAAGAACAAAATTCTCAAGATCTTATCATTTCTGTAATCGATTGCCAGATTCAATATTAGGAAAATTATCTTTTCTCTGTTCATTAATGGAATTTGTCAATTAGCCAGTAAATTTTAACGTTATCCTGATGCCCATCGCTTGCTAGGTCCGTGATAGTTGCTTATCATCAAACTTCACTTATAGGAAACCTACAAAACTTATGCGCTATTTAGCTTTGTTGTTAGCGGGACTCGTATCATTGCCTGCTGCAGCCCTTACCAAGGTGAATCTGTATCAAACAGAAGTGGTGTTAGACCAACAAAACGATGAATCAGATGATCAAGCTCGTATTCAAGGTATGGAGCAAGTCATTGTTCGTGCTACTGGAGATAAATCATCACTTGATAATGATGTCGTTAAGAAAGCGTTGCAACATAATAGCCGCTATCTTACTCAAATTAGTAGCAATGATGATAATGGTCAGGAAACTATGACGCTTGGTTTTAGTGAGCCGCACATCCGTTCGCTATTAACTCAAGCTCAGTTACCGTTCTGGCCTGCATACCGTTCAAATGTATTAGTATGGCTGGTGGAAGATAAGAACTATGACCGTACAATTGCTTGGGAACATTCTGATTCAGAACCTCTTAAAACATTGGTGCAAGATGCAAAAGCGCGCGGTTTGCCCTTGACTGTTCCTGTCGGGGACTTTGACGATATTACCGGAATAGAAACCTCGGATTTATGGGGGGATTTTACTGGGCCTATTGCTCAAGCTAGTTCGCGTTATCCAACCGACGCCGTGTTAGTTATTCGTGTTCAAGACGACGCCATTAACTGGACCCTTTATGACCAAAGTGGTCAGCAGATGATGGATGATGCGAAAGAGCCTATTACTGGTCAGGCTTCTGGCGAACAGCCCATTGATCAAGTTGTGAATGATGTTAGCCAATATTTTGCTAAGAAAAATGCGGTGTTGATTTCAAGTCAATCATCGGAGTCTGTGGTTGCCGATTTTTCGGCAATAAAAAATGCTGATGAATTTTTTACGTTAGAGAAAAGTTTAAAATCTCTGAGTTCTGTTGCGGCTTTAGATATCGTCAGAATCCAAGGTGATGATGTGCAATATCGGGTACATCTATTGGCCACACCGGAAAACTTTGAGCAAGAAGTGTTACGGACCAAGTTAGTGGATAAAGTTGATACTCAAACTGTGTCAAGCGGGGAGACCGTACCTGATTTTGGTTACGTGATTGGTTCTGGTATTAATGCCCCTCAAGGTACGGACACCGATAATACTGCCGTTGTGGCTAATAATGCTCAAGCAACCCCCGACGCAACTAATGCGAGTAACAATACAGAGATTACAAGTAGTAGTGAAACAGAGCAGGGCGCTACAGCAGATGATGAGTTGGCTAAGGTGCCAAGTACGCTCTACTTCAAATGGAAAGAGTAGTACTAGAATATAAGCACAATAAAAAAAGAGCCGTTGGCTCTTTTTTTATTGTCCCAAATTAAACCAAATGCTTAAACCATCATAGAGCAGCTATGATGCTACTTTATTTAGAATGGAATCGAGATTAGATAGTTTTTATCCCTTTTAGATGCTGAGCAATCGTTGCGATACGTTTCCCTAACTGCTGAGCAAGGGTTATCTCATCTTCTGTTAAAACGGGTTTCTTATTTCCCAGCGTTACATGACTTGCACCATAGGGTGTTCCGCCCCGTTCTGTTGTATGAAGTTTTGGTTCTGAGTATGGAATGCCTAACACCATCATACCGTGGTGTAACAGGGGCAGCATCATTGAGTTTTGGGTGGTCTCTTGACCGCCATGTAATGTTGATGACGAAGTAAAAACACATGCAGGTTTATCAATGAGATCGCCGCTTATCCATAATGATGTCGTTTGATCCCAAAAGTGTTTTAATGATGCTGCCATATTGCCAAACCAGACCGGACTGCCCAAAGCAAGGCCATCGCACTCTTTGAGTTCGTTCAAATGAATGATCGGATCTTGATGTGGTCTGCAACCATTGGAAATATCTTCTACAGTGCGCAAGAGCGCTTCACAACCGGGGATGGATTCCACCCCCCGCGCGATATGTCTCGCTATTGATAAAGTACTACCATGACGACTGTAGTAGAGGACGACTATCTTAGTGGTCATAAAATCTCTAATACACTTTCTGGTGGGCGACCGATGCGAGCCTTATCGTTAGCCACCACGATGGGACGTTCAATTAATTTGGGATGTTCGACCATGGCGTTAAACAAATCTTCATCTGAAACGGATGAATCACCGAGATTAAGACTTTTATACAGTTCTTCCTTAGTCCGCATCATTTTACGCACTTCTGTATAGCCTAACTGCTGATAGAGATGTTTCAACTGTGCTAAATCAGGTGGCGTCTCTAAATATTTAATGACTTCAGGTTTAACGTTATTGGCTTCTAATAAGACTAAAGTTTCACGACTTTTGGAACATCGAGGGTTATGATAGATAACGACTGACATAGTATCTTCCTATTGCTTCTATTTTTGCAGAGCCATAAAGCGTTCTCTTTGCACGATAAGCTGATCAATACGAGCATCATATCGAGCTTGCTCTAAGCTTCCTAGCTTAGCTATTTGGCTGGCTTGAGTATAGTACTGAATGGCTTTATTCCATTGTGCCTTCAACGCGAGTAACTCAGCCCTAGCCGCTAAATCTTCTTCACTATTACCCAAACGACTGCTGGCCTCAGACAGCAAACTCCAGCCATTAGGGTCGTCAGGGTGGTCGTGAGTGTACCGATGTAACACTTGGATCGCGGATTCATATTTTTCTTCTTTCAACAACACATTTGCATAGTTAATGAGTAATACTGAGTTATCCGGATTTTCATCAAGTGCTTTTTTAAGCATAGCTTGTGCTTTAGGTGCTTGTTTTAGTGCTAAATATAAATCTGACATTCCATCAAGATAGAAATCGTTGTCTGGATCGCTTTTTAGCAGTTTAGACAGAATTTTTTCAGACTGCTGTAACTTTTTATTGTCTAGATAAACAAGTGCTTTGCCGTATTCGAACGCTGACTCAACGGAAGGGGCCGTTTTTTGTTCTGTCCTATTAAACCAAGCTAATGCCGCTTGTTCACTCAATCCTGCATACCGAGCGATTGCCCTAGCTCGTGCCAAATTAAAACGTAATGAAGCTTTGGGATGAATTTGAGGATAACTTTGGGCGCGTTCGCGGCTATCTGTAATACGTGACTGCGGTAATGGGTGAGTCAATAGCATTTCAGGTGGTTTACTGGAATAACGAGACTCTGCTGCTAGACGGCTAAAGAAACGAGGCATTGCCATCACATCAAAACCTGATTTAGCCAAGACCTGCATGCCAAAACGGTCGGCTTCTTTTTCATAAGCTCGAGTATAGTTCAGTCTGCCTTGCAGGCTGCCTGCAGTGGTTGCCGTTATCGCCGCGATACCTGCCGTTGGCGCGGCAATGGCGAGTAATAATGAACCAGCCAAAGCTGCAATAGTCGCAGGCGTTTGTTTCGCTTGGTCTTCCATACTGCGGGCAAGATGGCGTTGGGTGACATGAGATATTTCATGGGCCATCACCGATGCTAATTCACTTTCAGATTGGGTATAAAGAAACAAGCCGGAATGTAACGCCACGTAGCCGCCAAAAAAGGCGAAAGCATTAATTTCTTGATCATTAATCAAAAAGAAATGGAAAGGAGTTTTTACGTTTTGTGCATGAGAGACTAAGCGATGACCCAGAGTATCGACATATTCACTCATGACTGGATCATTAATGACCGGCTGAGTACCTCGAATAATACGCATATACGCATCACCGTATTGTAGCTCTTGGTCTATCGAAAGAGTTGCTCCTGCAACAGTACCAATGTCAGGCAACTCATTTCCCTCAGCGTAGCTCAGCATTGGATTGAGCGAACAAAATGCAGTTGCCGTGTATAAACAGAGCAAAGAACGGGTACGTTTAGCAAACATAATTATGGGTATAGCTCCTCATCCAACTCTATTTTTTGACACTATGCAACCGTAAAGGTTTCTTTGCTTTTTTACAAAGCACTTGCCTACGATATTGCTTAGGTGCTTTACGTTTAAAAAAGACTTCTTAGACCTAACATATCATAATGATTAATCGTTACTTTTGCTTAAATTCTTTTTGAAATTCAGACATAACGTGACTCATATCATTGGTTTACTATACGTGGGGCTGTAGTTTTAAATATCAATGAGGAGTCAATAAAGTTTCCTCAATCATCTTTGTCATATTCGCTCACGATTTAGTGCTTTACTCACTAAAGATTTATTTCATAATCGGAAAGTCTCTGCCCGTCCAACTACTGGCACTGTGATTAGCGCAACGCTATGCTTCTTGAAAGAAAACCAGCACAACGATGTTGTGGGTTATCTGCTCCCATTGTGTAGCATTCCCCAAGTATTTACATTTAAAGGAGTTAGGGATTCATGTTTGAAATGGTGAGTCGTTGGTATCAACGGCGTTTTTCCGATCCCAATGCTGTCAGTCTTATCGCCATTCTGCTATTCGGATTTATTGTTATCTACTTTTTTGGTGATTTGATAGCACCTTTACTCGTTGCCGTTGTGCTTGCTTATTTACTTGAATGGCCTGTGGTACAGCTGCGCCGTCTAAAATTGCCGCGGACTGTAGCAGTTGTGTTGGTGTTACTGCTTTTTATAGGTGTGATGTTAATTGCGCTGTTAGGACTGGTACCTACCATGTGGAAGCAGATCGCGAATTTGGTTAATGATATTCCATCAATGTATAACGGGCTGCAAAAATTTATCGCGACGATTCCCCAACGTTATCCAGAATTAGCGGATTTAGATATCGTAGAACCCATAATGAATAACGCAAAAGACAAGGCGTTAGGGGTCGGTGAATCGATTGTCACTGAATCTCTCTCATCATTAGTCAGTATTGCCACATTAGCGATTTATCTGATTTTAGTGCCTTTATTGGTGTTCTTTTTTCTTAAAGATAAAAACCAAATGATGGGATCTGTGAGTAAATTGATGCCTCGGAATCGAGTGCTCGCTAAACAAGTCTGGGTAGAAATGAACCAACAAATTTCTAACTATATCCGTGGTAAGGTATTGGAAATTCTCATTGTTGGTCTTGTCAGCTATGTTACTTTTGCGGTGCTTGATTTGCGTTACTCGGTACTTTTGGCCGTGGCGGTTGGTCTATCGGTATTAATTCCGTACATAGGGGCCGCTGCGGTGACGGTACCTGTTGCGATTGTTGGTTTATTCCAATGGGGAATGAGTCCTGAATTTTATACTCTGTTGGTGGCCTATGGCATTATTCAAGCGCTAGATGGAAACGTACTTGTGCCTATCTTATTTTCTGAAGCCGTTAATCTCCATCCCGTGGCTATTATCGCAGCTGTCCTGATTTTTGGTGGGCTATGGGGGTTTTGGGGGGTATTTTTTGCTATTCCACTCGCAACCTTAGTCAAAGCTGTTTGGCATGCGTTACCCGCTCAGGATGATGAGATGGCTAATACACCGTGATCTTGACCGAGTACATCGCACCATCCACTCAGTTTGATGCGAATAATTCGTAAATTATTGTCATTTCATTCAAGTATTTGCATAACCTTGCCGATAGTACTTAACGGTGAGCTAATAATGCGCGCGAGAACTAAATTAGGATAGTAAGTTGTAGAGGGAATATATGAAATTTAGTCAAAAAATCGTTGCTGCTTCGTCAGTATTGCTATTAGTAACAATAGCTTTACTGTCGATTCAGCAGTTGTCGACTGTGCGGACTCAAGTTGAGTCATTGGTAAATACAAGTTTGAAAGAGATGGTTAATGGGGTAGAAAACACCATTAGCTCTGAAATGCAAAGCAAGAAATCGATGGCTCAAGCGGCTACAGAAATATTAGCTATTGATCCTACCAATCGTGATTATGTTAAAAATGTGATTGAAAAGCCGACGTTAAAAAGTAACTTTCTTGCCATAGGGTTAGGTTACCAAAGCGATGGTAAAACGGTCGAAAATGATGATGGATGGGTTCCAGCAGCAGATTATGATCCTCGTGTTCGTCCTTGGTATAAGGATGCTAAAAATGCAGGTAAGATAACAATTACCCAGCCTTATCTTGATATGTCGACCAAAAAAATGATCATATCAATCAGCACTCCAGTGGAAAAAGATGGGCAATATATCGGTTCGATGTTTTATGACCTAGAGTTGAGTAAGCTTGCGAAATTAGTCAATTCTGTGAATCTATTTGATGCCGGCTACCTTTTCCTTATCACTTCTAATGGCACCACAATTGCTCATCCTGATATTAAAAACAATGGTAAAAACGTCAGCGAATATTTACCTGGTGTGAAGGTTCAACAGGGCTCACAAGAGGTCACTCTCAACGGTAATAAGTATCTGGTTGGTTTAACGCCTATCCCATCAGAAGGATGGTATGTGGGTTCTATTGTGGATGAGTCGGTCGCTTTTTCTGCATTAAGCAAATTGAGAAATAGCTCAATTATTTATGCTGTTATCGCGTTAGTGATTAGTGTTGTTTGCTTGACGTTACTGATTCGTTTCTTGATGCGACCTCTGGTTGTATTACGTGATGCGATTAAAGATGTGGCATCTGGGCACGGTGATTTAACTCAGCGTATCGATACCAACACGGATCCAGAATTTGCCGAACTTGCCGAAGGTTTTAACACCTTTAATGGTACCTTGCAGCAACTTATCCAGCAATCCAAAGCGATTGGTCAAGAAATTATTCATGGTACAGAGCAAACGCTGCAGGGCTCTCGGCAATCAGTAGATGCTTTACAACAACAGTTACAAGAACTTGAACAGCTTGCAACGGCAATGCATGAAATGTCAGTGACGGCGACACAGGTGGCAGGTAATGCTCAAAGTGCGGCCTCCGCAGCTAAAGAAGCGGATATTGCAACTGAAGAGGGAACCAATGTGGTAAATGATACCACTCGTTCTATCGATGAATTGTCCGCCCGCATTGATCAAGCTGTTGAAGAAGTTCATGGCCTTGAATCCGCGACAGCTAACATTGAAACTATTTTGAAAGTGATCAGTGAAATTGCTGAGCAGACTAACCTTCTTGCGCTTAATGCGGCGATCGAAGCCGCTCGAGCGGGAGAATCTGGGCGTGGATTTGCCGTCGTAGCTGATGAGGTCCGAACTTTAGCATCACGAACTCAACAGTCGACGACGGAAATAAAAACAATGATTGAACAGCTGCAAGCTGGAGCTAGTTCAGTTTCTGTTGCGATGAATGAGAGTAAAACGACTGCTATCGATGCTGTTGAGAAATCAAAACTAGCAGATACGGCATTACAAACGATACGAGCGGCTATTTCTCAAATCAATGATATGAACATTCAAATTGCTTCAGCGGCAGAAGAGCAAAGTTTAGTCGCGGAAGAAATTAATAATAACACTGTGAAGATTAAAGATTTATCTACTCAAGTTGCGGATATCGCTGAAGGGTCCAACGTGTCCTTAGAAGCTCAAACGGAAAATGTCCGAGAGCAAGCGGCGATCATGAGTAAATTTATTGTGTAATCTTGATTCATTTTTCAATAAAAACGTCGCCAATTGGCGACGTTTCTTTTGAATAACTATTCATTTTTTATGATGAGTGATTAGTTGTTATTTGGTTCCCTGGTTAAGGTAGTCGAGAACAACTTCATGGTGAGTTTTCGTTTTGAATTTATTAAACACATGTTCAATCTCACCTTGCTCATTAATTAAAAAGCTGATGCGATGTAAGCCATCATAGACTTTGCCCATGAACTTTTTTTCACCCCAAACGCCAAATTTTTCAGCGACTGCATGGTCTTCATCAGAAAGAAGCGTGAAGTTTAGGTTATCGCGTTCAATAAATTTTCCTAAGCGTTTTACTGGATCGATACTGACACCAAGTACGACCACGTTCAGTTCGTCGAGCTCTGCTTTTACATCACGCATGCCTTGAGCTTGAACGGTACAACCTGGCGTCATTGCTTTCGGGTAAAAATAAAGTAGAACTTTTTTACCAGGAAAATCGCTTAAAGATATCGCGTTTCCGTCTTGGTCTGGGAGAGAAAAAGCTGGAGCTTTATCTCCTGCTTGCAGTGTATTCATCATGCTTCCTTTATTACTGACTATTTTTAATGAAATTTAAAGAGCCTTGTACATTGAGAGTGTCACATAACTGACCGAACTCCTCCTGTAACTGCATTAAGTTATACTCGCCGTCCACTTTTGCAGTAATTGCAATATGGAATTGATCGGTGGTGCTAGATACTTTATCTTTGTTGATGGTTTGGGCACTCAGGGATTCCATTCCAATATTTTGATTTGCAAAGAAATTTGTGAATTTTTCAGTTAAGCCTGGTTTATCTTCAGATTCGATAAATACTTCAACTAAATAACTATTATCTAGGCTTTCATGCGGCGTTGTACGTTTCATCATTGTGATCAGATCATGCTCTTGGCCTAGAAGAGGCAGTCTAGTTTCGATACGTGACAGGGCGCTAGGGCTCCCTGAGACTAACATGATTAGCGTAAATTCCTTTCCAAACAACGCAATACGGCTATCGACGATATTTAGCTCTGATTGCGTGACGAGCCGGACTATTTCGTTACAAATGCCGGGGCGGTCTGTCCCTACCGCAGTAATCACTAAGTGTTGAGTCATGCTATTTCTTCACAATGTCTTTTTCGTTAATGTTATCACACCTGATGTATAGGGAAAGCGCGAGCAAAAGGCTTTTTAGTTTCGCTTTGCATCAAAATGGCATAAGACTGACATTGACTACAAGCCTTTGTTAATTAAGTATGTTAAAACAGTATTCTTGCTTTAGTTCTAACATCTGATAAATATTCATAAAAATGGTCTGTTTAAGCGTGTTTAATCTCTTGTGTTGCACAACGACGATGCAGTACCATGCAGAGAGTATTCATCTAGGGAGATAGACATGTTTTCAGGAAGTATCGTAGCGTTAATTACCCCCTTTACCTCAGCTGGCGAAGTGGATTATGCAGACCTCAAGAAGTTGGTCGAATATCATATCGCTTCGGGGACTGACGCTATTGTTTCTGTAGGGACGACAGGTGAATCTGCCACTCTGACCGTTGAAGAGCATGTCAAAGTCGTAGAAAAAACCGTGGAGTTTTCTGCAGGGCGTATTCCAGTGATTGCTGGAACTGGCGCTAATGCAACACATGAAGCTGTAGAGTTTTCTCGTTTGCTTGATAAAACGGGCATTGCCGCGTATTTAAGTGTGACCCCTTACTACAATAAGCCAACTCAAGAAGGTTTGTTCTTGCACTATCAGGCGATCGCTCAGGGCACTGATATCCCAATTATTCTATACAATGTACCAGGTCGTACTGGTGTTGATATGAAGCCAGAAACGGTGGCTCGTTTATCTGAAATTAACAATATTATTGGTTTGAAAGATGCAACGGGTGATTTGAGCCGTGTATCGCTACATCGTGAAATGTGTGACAAAGATTTTCTTTTGTTCAGTGGTGATGATGCAACGGGTTTAGATTCTATTAAATTAGGCGGTAACGGCGTTATCTCTGTTACCAACAATATTGCAGCAAAAGATATGGCGACAATGGTCCATGCCGCACTCAATGGTAACAATACTGAAGCTGATGCAATAAACCAACGCTTAATGGCTCTACACAAAGGTTTATTCGTTGAATCAAGCCCTATCCCTGTAAAATGGGCTGCCCACAAGTTAGGTTTGATTTCAAATGGTGATCTACGTCTACCTTTGACGGAACTATCTGAACTAGCTCGACCAACTGTTGCCGAAGCGATTACCGCTGCCAAAATTTAATTATTGAGGCACTTTCGATTACAATGCCGAGGTATCAATTCTGTACCTCGGCTATTTTTAGGAGTTTCAATGAAGTTTTCGCGTCAGCTAGTTATTAGCTCACTAGCTGTGTTAGTGTTAAGCGCTTGTTCAAGCACCCCAGCAGAACGCCGTCAAGCAAAAGACGATTATGCCTATTTGGATGCCAAAGATTTTCATCAGTGGGCGATGCCAGAAGGTACTACTATCCATTTCTACCCTGATTATCAAATCCCACAAGGTAACTACCATGGTAGCGTAGGCGATAAAGTAGATATTCGTCCTCCGCAACAGATCCTCGAATTAATTCCTGGAGCTCGCGCGGAAGTGTCGAATGGCGATGCTTTGTTATGGATGGTTCGTCAAGATGAAGCGGATAAAGTGTGGAACACAACCAAACAAGCACTAACAGATAATAAAGTTCCTATGGTGAAAACCACGGATACTTTGTTAGAAACGGCATGGGTTCGTTGGGCTTCTAAGGATGAAGACGGTGAAATTGATGCTCGTTATCAAATTTCTCGTGTTCAAGCGAATCATCGCTTTGGGATCAAAGTGCACTTAGTTGATTTTCGTAGTGAAGGTACGCAAAAAACACCAAGTCCTGAGTATAAATCACGCTATACGGCCTATATGGCTAATATGATCACCACTCGTTATGATTCAGATTTACGTCATGAAGAGATGCGTAAAGCGCAGCGTTTAGTGAAACATATTCCAATTACGTTTGGTTACGATCGTAGTGGTTTGCCTGTGATGATAGCTCGTGCTGAGTATGATGTTTTCTGGCAGCGTTTACCGCAAATCCTAACACCAATGGGCTTCAATATTACTGACCGTAACCGTTCTCAAGGTACGGTAAAAGTAAAGTATAACGAACCGGATAGCGATTTCTGGACAGCACATAATACTCAACCTATTGATCTTGATTCTGGAGAGTACACCTTACTGTTAGGTGATTTAGGTAACCGTACATCGATAAACCTTACCGACTCAAAAGGTAAGCCAGTTAAAGAAGACATTTTAAAAGCACTAGTACCGCTTTGGTCTTCTGTGGTGGCTAAATCTCCAGCGCCTGCTGAAAAATAATTGCCATCGAAGTGATAGAAAAAGGATGCTTGTTTGCATCCTTTTTTATTGCTTATTCTTTGATGATGTTTCGTCGTTGTTTAATTGTTCGTGTGTTTTCTGCTCACTGTTCACTGATTCTGTTTGGTGTCCATCACGTCGTTCTTTGTCTAACTGATTGAGACGGTCGAGGTCTTTTTTCTTCATGAATTCTTCGTATTTTATTTGTGAAGTGTATTTCAACGCCGCTATGTTTCCTACGATCACACAAATCACGACAATACTGATAACCCATGGGTTAAATAGTAAATCCATTTAGAATCACCTGAGCTTAAGGGAAAGCCTAATCGCTAATATTGACAATATACTGATTGTAGATCGAGGGTAGCTGATTAAGGATTGCTTGTTGTCCCAAAATTGGCGTTAAAGAGATCTGTTGAGTGAGCATCTCAAGCGAAAAGTTTTGCAGATAATGCGTTGCGGTTGCTCGATGGCTAATATGCCAAGGTTCAAATGCTACTCCATGGTTTTTTCCTTGAAATGGAAAGAAGAAACCATATTGTGCCGCATGTTGTTTTAACCATAGATAGAAGGAGTGTTGATGTCCTTTAAGGTACTCTTCTGGTTCTAGGTTTAACGTAACCCCGTCAGGTAGGGCATCTTTGTCAAATACATCAAAGTCAGATCCCCAATGATGCCGACTTGCGCCAGGTAAAGCAGACCAACGTAAAATCGCTTGAATCTGTTCTTCTTCACTGAGCGAATGAATATCGATAGGGTGGCTATTTTCATCCAGCACCGCCAGTTCACCAGACATTTTGCGATTCCAAATGGATAATTGGCGCTCAAATGAACGAAAACCACTAGCAATATGGAAATTGAAGCCATCGTTTAATGCGGCTTGGCGAAGATGGTGTAAATCGTCAGCAACACTAGGTGCGACTAAAAAAGTTTTTTGGCCTATCTGTTCAGGTTGCAAATGGGTGTCTGTTTGACCTGTCAATTGCTTTGGTGTCATGACGTTACCGTTTATAGAATCAAAGAAAGCCCAAGTTATCGGAAAAGATAACTTGGGTCATTCATTACTTAGCCAATAAATGGTTAAGAGTATGTTGGTACATATCCGTCAGTTTCTCAAGGTCTTCAACTTTAACGCACTCATTGACCTTGTGTATGGTGGCGTTCACAGGACCAAGCTCGACAACTTGAGCTCCCATGCGAGCGATAAAGCGACCATCTGATGTTCCGCCTGTGGTCAGTAACTGAGGTGCTTCTTCATTGACTTCTGTCACGCCGCTCACCACAGATTTCAGTAAAGAACCTTGGTCAGTTAAAAATGGGTGGCCGCTTAGGGTCCATTTCAGGTCATAATCCAACGCATGTTTATCGAGAATAGCGTGAACTTTTTCTTTTATCGCCACATCAGTGAGTTCGGTGCTAAAGCGGAAATTGAACTGAACGTCACATTCCCCAGGAACCACGTTAGAAGCGCCTGTGCCAGCATGAAGGTTAGGAATTTGAAAACTGGTTGGAGGAAAGTAGTCATTCCCCTTATCCCATTCTGTTGCTGCGAGTTCAGCTAATGCAGGTAGGGCATGATGAACAGGGTTTTTTGCCAAGTGTGGATAAGCAACGTGACCTTGTACCCCTTTCACTTTTAAGTCACCAGTAATTGAACCACGACGGCCATTTTTTACCACATCGCCGACATAGTTGGTGCTGGATGGTTCACCCACAATGCACATATCAATGGGTTCATTGCGAGCCATTAGAGTATCCACGACGCGAGTGGTGCCGTTAATGAATGGACCTTCTTCATCCGAGGTAATTAGGAAGGCGATTGATCCATTATGATCAGGATTCTCGGCAATAAATCGCTCGACTGCTACGATCATACAAGCAAGGGAGCCTTTCATATCTGCAGCGCCGCGGCCATGCAGCATACCGTCAATGACAGTGGGCTCAAATGGGGCGGTATCCCAGTGATCGAGATTACCCGCGGGGACGACATCAGTGTGGCCAGCAAAGGCAAACAATGGCGCTTGTGTGCCACGGCGGGCCCAAAAGTTGGTGGTATCTTCAAATACCATGACTTCTATTTCAAAGCCTAAAGCTTTGAGACGCTCAATCATTACTTGTTGGCAACCCGCATCTTCAGGTGTTACTGATTTACGGCTAATGAGGTCTTTGGCGAGAGCCAATACAGGGCTGTCCGTCATCCTTGAATTCCTTGTTAAGCAAAAATAGAAGAGTATTGTTCAGGTTTAAAACCAAGGTGTAGATCATTGTTAACGCGTAAAATAGGGCGTTTGATCATCGCGGGTTTTTCCACGAGTAGTGCAACAGCATTAGTTTCATTCAACGATTCTTTTTGTTCAGCTGTCAGTTGGCGGTAAGTCGTGCCACGTTTGTTTAAAACATTTTCCCAGCAAAGGTTTGAACAAAACTCCGCGACCATATCTGCATCCACACCTTGCTTACGGTAATCATGGAATTGATAGTCGATGCCTGCTTGTTCTAGCCATTTACGTGCTTTTTTTATGGTATCGCAGTTTGGGATGCCATACATGGTAATACTCATAATTATCCTTGTGAGACTGAATTATTATGCCCCTAGCAGATGTTGCTGCCGGGTGTTACTTATTTGGGTAAATCCTAACAGGAAGCAGGCCATGTGACAAAGTCTATCCCGACGGTTGTTTGGTTATTAATGCTTAACTTGAGGCGAATAAAATTGCATTAATAGCCGCTTTACATAGCATCACCAAAACATTCCACGTGATAATCAAGGCTGAGGCACAAATTTTACGATAAAGACCCTATCGATCGTAGAGTTATTGATCAATCTCAACACTCTGAAAATTAAAACAGAAATAATGGGTGCTGCACAACTTAGGAGGTATCAATGGAATTGAGTCCAGTTTTTGCGAGGCGACTGTATTTAGCATTGTTGGTTGAGAGCCTTGAACGACCAAATGTGCCCAAGTTGATTGAAAAGACCGGTTGGCCACGTCGTACTATTCAAGACGTGATTAAAGCATTACCGGGTATTGGTATTGAGCTCATGTTTGTTCAAGATGGGCGGCGTCATAACGATGGCTATTATCAATTATCAGATTGGGGACCATTCGATAGTCAATGGGTGCTAGACCGTAGAGGTGATATTGCAGAAAGCCTTGGATTCAGAGCATAAAAAGCCAGCCCATGCTGGCTTTTTCTTATTAAACAGCATTAATTTAGGCTTTGTTTATTAACAGGTAAGCGATAAAACCAACCCAGCTTATTGCCAATAAAGCCCATGGTAGGAAGCGACTACGTTGTGAAGCCTGTTGCGGATCTATATCTTGCTGAGTGGTCGCATTAGAATCTATCGCTTGTTCTATCTGTTTTTGTTTTTGAGCTCTTTTTTTGGCTTTATCTGCCTGTCTACTTTTCTCTTTTTGCTGTTTTTTATAAAGAGCAATGCCTTTTTCTATTCCTTGAGCAATCAATTTGGTTTGTTCTTTCGTTTGTCCTGGTTTCTGTGTTGCTTTGGCGATTTGTGCTGCTTCATTTTGCGTTTCAACAGAGGGGACTGACTTGTTTTTCATAAGATTATCCAATTGAATAGTAAATGTATCAGTGCTGAATCCTGCAGCTTAAGATTATCTGGGGATACAATATTTTTCTTTATAGATTAACATGATACCTATTCCTAAGTAACAGTAGAATGAGGTTACTTGGCGGATAATACATAGCAGTTTCTCGTGGAAGCCAAGAGATAGTTATATTTGGCATAGAAATTAACCACATGAAATGGTAATAAGTATTGTTAAAATCATTAGGTGGTTAGTGAAATATTCAATTGATAGATATAATGCGGATGGTTATCTCAGTCCGCCGATTTGGTTGTGGCTAGGGTGGGGTTGGTTAGCAAAAGCTTGGGTTGTAATTGTTATGGCTGGAGTAAGTCGAGATACAGGCTCTCAATTATTAGAGTTGTTCTATCCACAAAAGGGTCATTTATACATAGAGTTAGTACTTGGGCTGCCCTCGTTGGTGTACATGTGGTTGGTGCATTTGAGGGGGCCTGATAGACAAGCTTTGACCCATTTTATCCAAGCTTCGGCGAAGCCTATTACAATTATCATCACGCTAGTGCAATTTGGAATAGGCGTCTACACCATTTTGTTACACTATGGTCAGTTTTATTGGTTTAGTGGGCTTTCCTTAATGCTACTTTTGTGGTTTGGAATGTATTTACAACAAAGTCGAGTTGTTAAGGTTTGTTTTATTGGGCCATTTAAAGAAAAGGGATAGTCACCAACGTCATTCGGACTCCACTAATAAATGATGTTAGGTGACCATATTTATTTATTGCTATGACGAATGGCAATAAACACTGAAAGCAATATAAGTGAGCACACTCAATGTCACAATCACAGTCTGCAATCCTGCCGGAAGCAGGTCCTTTTGCATTATATGCAATGTTTAATATCACACAGAACCGAACTAAGGTGCTGGATAAGTTACAAGCATTACCTCGTTTGGTTGAAGAATTGAATCAACAACAGCCGGGTGCCAACTTGGTGGTGTCTATTTCATTTTCTCACGCGTTTTGGCAGCATCTAAATACGCCTATGCCTCCTGAGTTGGTTGATTTTCCTGAGTTGGGCAGTGATAAGGTAACGGCACCTACTACCGAGATGGATTTCTTAATTCACTGTCATTCAACTCGCCATGATTTACTGTTTTATGTTTTACGTAATTGTTTATCTGACATCGCTGATGACGTTGATGTGGTTGATGAAGTTTATGGTTACCGTTACCTCGATTCGAGAGATATGACGGGCTTTATTGATGGGACAGAAAACCCTAAAAATGAAAAACGCCAAGAAGTCGCTATTGTTCCTGACGGTGAATTCGCTGGTGGTAGTTATGTCATGGTTCAGCGTTATATTCATAACTTACCTGCGTGGAACCGTTTAAATATGTCTGCTCAAGAAAAGGTGATTGGTAGAACTAAACCTGATTCTGTTGAGCTAGATAATGTTCCACCGGCATCTCATGTTGGCCGTGTCGATATTAAAGAAGATGGCAAAGGCTTAAAAATTCTTCGTCATAGTTTGCCATATGGTTCAGTAACCGGTGATCATGGCTTATTGTTTATCGCCTATTGTAATACTCTGCATAATTTCCAAGTGATGTTAAATAGTATGTTTGGTGAGTCTGATGGTAAAACTGATCAAATGCTGCGTTTTACTACGCCGGTAACAGGGGCTTACTTTTTTGCACCATCACAAGAGATGTTAAATTCATTGACGATCGAATCGTAAGATTGTGGTTGAATCAGATGATAAAAATAAAGGGCTCATTGGAGTCCTTTATTTTAGATAGTAAGTATGTCGGATAGTGGCTAATTAACGTAATAGACCTAACGCTGCCTGAGGTAACTGTTTCGCTTGCGCCAGAATAGCACTTGATGCTTGCGATAAAATCTGGTCTTTAGTCATATCAGTGGTTGTTTTTGCAAAATCTGTATCACGAATCCGGCCATTGGAAGCGATGATATTTTCATTAATTTTGGTTAAATTATTGATGGTGTGATCAAATCTGTTTTGTAATGCACCGAGCTGCCCTCGCTGCTGATCCACAAATTTAAGCGCGGCATCAATGACGCCAACAGCTTGTTGTGCTCCACCAGCAGTCGTGACTTGAATGTCATTGACCGTTGTATCTTTACCTTGTTTGATGCCTAGTTCATCCGCTAATGATCCGGTAATTTTTACTGAGCCGTTTACGTTACTATTACCAGCAAATAATTGCAGTTGGCCATGCTCGTTAACTGACGCTTGTAACTGGTCGGTTTGTCCATTGATATAAGAGGCAAGCTCTTCAATGTCATCCCCTTTTTTAGCTGAAATGTTAATGGTTTGGGCCTGATCTCCACTGCTTAAAGTGATAGACAAGTCATTTTTACCACTAGAAACTTCCCAGTCTTGATCGGCTTCTTTCGTCGCTTGAAAGGTTTTTCCTCCCATCATTGCGACGTCTGAACCCATATTCTCCAGATGCAAATGTACTGCAGTACCGCCATCATTACCGATTTGGAATGATTTGGTCCCATAGGTGCCATTGAGTAATAAATCACCAGCAAAGGTAGTAGTTTTGGCAATATGATTTATTTCGTTATTAATTGCGGTAACATCTTGCTGAATTGCTTTACGGTCATCTTGAGAGTTTGAACCATTGGAGGCTTGTAATGATAAATCGCGCATGTTTCTTAGCAATTGGCTTGTTTCATCTAATGCACCATCGGCCGTTTGAGCAACAGAAATACCGTTGTGCGCATTCTGTATCGCCATATTTAAGCCACTACTTTGTTCCATAAGGCGATTAGATATTTGTAACCCAGCGGCATCGTCTGTTGCATTGTTTATGCGGTTACCTGAGGCTAATTTTTCCATGGCAGCCTCTTG
This sequence comes from Vibrio eleionomae, assembly GCF_009874545.1. NCBI lineage: Bacteria > Pseudomonadati > Pseudomonadota > Gammaproteobacteria > Vibrionales > Vibrionaceae > Vibrio > Vibrio eleionomae. Next base: position 26,798 of record NZ_WEKT01000003.1, read on the forward strand.
ACTACCACTTGATTTATTTAAATAGCGCTGGGCGTTTAGGGCAGCAACGTTACTGCGTATCCCGATAGTCACTTTCTAATTACTCCGACATATATTCATTTGATACACGGAATCCCCTGTATCAAAAATCATTAACGTATGATGTACCCATAATTAGCGGAGAGATTAAGGAAACCTTTAGTAATAAAACTTAAAAAATAGCATTTAAGTTCTGTTTGATTGAAAAATGCTCAAAATTAGTGATTTAAATACCTAACATATTAAATAATAATCATAATAAATAAATATTTACTTAATTAGTGTTTGGTTTTTTAGGAGGTGTTGCGCGATATTTTGTCGAGGTTATATATAAAATAAGTTGCTTTGTGTTATTTATATTAGAAAGGGCTTATTTTTACAGGTAAGAGAAAATAAGGCTTTTCTCGTCACAATAATCAAGTTTTTTCTAAAGTTTTTCTTGTTAGGCACGATAAGAGAATTAATGAGATTACTCTCTTATATAGTGCGGATAGCTTATGGCCATTACGGTAAATACGAACGTGGCAGCATTAGTCGCACAGAGACATCTTGCAAATTCAACGAATCTGTTAAATCAGTCGTTGGAGCGCTTATCTTCGGGTAGCCGTATTAACAGTGCTAAAGATGATGCGGCGGGCTTACAGATTTCTAACCGTTTAGAAACTCAGATGAGCGGGCTGGATGTGGCTGTACGGAATGCCAATGATGGAATATCGATTATGCAGACTGCTGAGGGGGCGATGAAAGAGTCGACGAACCTGTTGCAACGTATGCGTGATCTCTCTTTACAGGCTGCTAACGGTTCAAATAGTGATGATGACCGTCAATCTTTACAAGAAGAAATGGCGGCCCTTAATGATGAAATGAATCGAATTGCTGAAACAACATCATTTGGTGGACGGAAGTTATTAAATGGTTTATTTGGCTCTCCATCATTTCAAATTGGTGCTGGAAGTGGCGAAGCGGTTCAAATACCACTGAATAATATGCGAACTGACAGCATTAATATGGGTGGTTTTAGTTACATTGCAAAAAATGAAGCGGACAAGGGTTGGCGCGTCGAATCCGGGCAAAATCAGTTAACCATTCATTATACCGACGCGAAGGGACACTCCCAGACCATTAATATCAGTGCTAAAGCGGGTGATGATATTGAGCAAGTAGCGACTTATATTAATGGTCAAACTGACAAAATTTCTGCTTCTGTCAATCAACATGGGCAGTTACAGATTTATATGGCAGGGGCGAAAACCTCCGGTACGTTGTCATTTAGTGGTAGTTTAGCGAGTCAGCTTGATATGGGACTGGCAGGGTATGAATCTGTAAACAATATCGACATTACGTCCGTTGGTGGGGCGCAGCGTGCTGTCTCTGTTATTGATACTGCATTGAAGTATGTTGATAGCAATAGAGCAGGTATTGGTGCATTGCAGAACCGCTTCGGGCATGCAATTAGTAATCTGGATAATATTCACGAAAACTTAGCGGCTTCAAATAGCAGGATTAAAGATACGGATTACGCCAAAGAAACAACTGAAATGGTCCGACAGCAGATCTTGCAGCAAGTTGGCATGTCTATCTTAGCGCAAGCTAAAAAGCAGCCAAATCTCGTTGTCGCCTTATTGCAATAGTAAACGACATAACTAAAGCCGATTTCAACAGCCACTATTGAATAGTGGCTGTTTTATTTTAAAAGCTAATCGCGAACACTTATACCCAAGTAACCTCAAGATGCTGTTGCAGCGAGAATGGTTTCGCTCTTAGGTAAGGCTCTGCTGTGGATGAAGACTATTTTCGCTCATTATTTAGGCAAAATAAACGGTCTGAATATGAAGGGGGGAATGTATCGACACGGGAATCTATAGCTTTAGAAAAAATTTAAAAATAGCGTGAAATATGGTGATGTAATCACGTTTTTCAACGGGACGAATCTTTTTTTATTAAATTAGAAAAAAAACATTAAAGGTTCTGAAATTCATGCCGTTACAGAAAGTAACTTTGAGAGGACTACTTGGTTTTCCGAGACGTCGGAAACCGGAAACATCGGAAAATCAATTGGAGATATCAGCATGGCAGTTAATGTAAACACTAACGTATCAGCGATGACCGCACAACGTTACTTAAATAAAGCAACCGATGCACAACAAACAGCAATGGAACGTTTGTCATCAGGTTACCGTATCAACAGTGCAAAAGATGATGCGGCAGGTCTACAAATTTCTAACCGCTTGACAGCACAAAGTCGCGGCTTGGATGTAGCTGTACGCAACGCAAACGATGGTATTTCCATTGCGCAAACCGCTGAAGGTGCGATGAAGGAAACAACCAACATTCTGCAACGTATGCGTGACTTATCATTGCAATCATCGAACGGTTCAAACTCTACAGATGACCGTAAAGCGATTCAAGAAGAAGTAACAGCGTTAAATGACGAACTAAACCGCGTCGCAGAAACAACATCTTTTGGTGGTAATAAGCTACTTAATGGTACTTACGGTACTAAGTCATTCCAAATTGGCGCAAATAACGGTGAAGCGGTTATGTTGAACCTAAAAGGAATGCGTAGCGATAACGAATCTATGGGCGGCACTGCATTCAAAGCTGCTAATCCAAAAGATAAAGATTGGACTGTGCAAGCGGGGAAAAATGACTTAACCATTAATTTGACAGGTAAAGATGGCACTGTTCAAAATATCGATATCAAAGCTAAGAAAGGTGATGATATTGAAGAATTGGCTACTTATATCAATGGTCAGACTGATATGGTTCAAGCATCAGTTGATGATGACGGTAAACTACAAATCTTTGCTGGTGATGATAAAGTGAAAGGCGATGTCTCTTTCTCCGGTAACTTAGCTGGTGAACTGCAACTTCAACCAGGTAAGAAAGTCACAGTAAACGATATTGATGTTACTTCTGTTGGCGGTTCACAAGAAGCTGTTGGTGTTATCGACTCTGCATTGAAATACGTAGATTCTCAACGTGCTTCACTGGGTGCATTCCAAAACCGCTTTGGCCACGCTATCAGCAACTTGGATAACATCAACGAAAACGTTAATGCTTCTCGCAGCCGTATTCGTGATACTGATTTCGCGAAAGAAACCACTGCAATGACGAAAGCACAGATTCTTTCTCAAGCATCAAGTTCAATCTTGGCGCAAGCGAAACAAGCACCACAAGCGGCACTTAGCTTATTACGTTAAGTTATCAGCTAGAAAATTAGCTCTATATCAAAAATCCAGCTTCGGCTGGATTTTTTTTGCATAAAAAAAGAGGTGATAATCACACTTTTAATACAGATCAATAAATAAACACTATTTTATCTAAAGGATGTATAGAAGGGGCCGTTATAGACTACGAGAGAAATGAGATGTATCGGAGAGAGGTGAGAGACTCGAAGATGCATCAACTATCCGCCAAAGGAGATCACTATGGCAATTAACGTAAACACAAATGTGTCTGCGATGACTGCTCAGCGCTATTTAAATGGCGCGGCAGACAGTTCGCAAAAGTCCATGGAACGGTTGTCGTCTGGATATCGCATTAATAGTGCGAAGGATGATGCGGCCGGGTTACAGATTTCCAATCGTTTGACTTCTCAAAGTCGAGGATTGGATATGGCTGTTAAAAATGCGAATGACGGTATTTCTATTGCGCAAACAGCAGAAGGTGCAATGGGTGAAAGTACCAACATTCTTCAACGTATGCGCGATCTTGCGTTGCAATCATCAAATGGATCCAACTCTCGATCTGAGCGTGATGCAATTCAGGAAGAAGTCTCTGCGCTAAACGATGAATTAAATCGTATTGCTGAAACAACTTCTTTTGGTGGCAACAAACTTTTGAACGGCAAATTTGGTAGTAAGTCGTTTCAGATTGGTGCCGATTCTGGAGAAGCTGTGAAACTGAGCATGGGTGATTTACGTTCAGACAATATTGAAATGGGTGGACGAGCATACCATACCAAACAAGCCCTAGGCTCTGATTGGAAAGTGGGTGATGCTCGAGACATCACTTTTAGCTACACTAATTCATTAGGTGAAGCTAAAAATGTTTCGATCACGGCCAAAAAGGGTGATGACGTAGAAGAATTAGCGACATTCATCAATGGTCAAAGTGACGATATCAACGCTTCGGTCGGAGAAGGCGGTAAATTACAACTGTTTGCTTCTTCGCAAAAGATCACAGGCGATGTGACGATTGGTGGTGATCTAGGTTCTTCACTTGGCTTTGAACAAGGTAAGAATGTGACGGTCAAAGATATTAACGTATCAACGATCGGTGGATCACAAGAAGCGGTATCGGTTATTGATAGCGCGTTGAAAGCGGTTGATAGCCATCGAGCATCACTCGGGGCGTTCCAAAACCGTTTTGGGCATGCGATCAGTAACCTCGAAAATATCAACGAGAACGTCAATGCGTCTCGTAGTCGCATCAAGGATACTGACTACGCTAAAGAAACGACTGCTTTAACGAAAGCTCAGATATTGCAACAAGCAAGTACATCTGTGTTGGCGCAAGCTAAGCAGTCACCATCTGCGGCTCTAAGCCTACTGGGTTAAACCAGTAGACTTATATGGGCTTATAGGTGGCATATAGCTGTCTAGTCACCTAGAGGTGGAAGGGAGATTGTTATGGAAGTACCGTCCTACGCATCGAACATCCAGCCTTACGGCTCACAAAATGGCATTAAACTTGCTTCAGAAAACGATAGCGTGAAACGCGTTTCGAATTCGAAGGATGAACAACCCTCTGTCGGAGGTGCAGGCTCGATGCCCGATCCTGCAACTGAACAGATGAGAGAACGTCGCCGGCGTGCTGTTGACGCAACCAATGAAATGGTGCGTAAACGGGAGCAACTCAATGAGGAGCAACGCGCTAAAATGATGGAACAGATGCATGATTTTGTTAATTCCATTAATAAGGGGCTTTCTTTCAGAATGGACAAGGAATCCGGTCGAGAGGTAGTAACGATTTATGAAGCGTCAACAGGCGATGTCATACGTCAAATTCCTGAAGAAGAAATGCTTGAGGTACTGCGCCGCTTAGCGAAAGAGCAAGACCATAAATCTGGTCTTGTAAATGCCAAAGTGTGATTGTTTTATGAGGTGATTGAATGAGTGTCGGCCCAATGGGTATGAATACTGGCATGGATATAAATGCCATGGTGAAGAAAATTGTCGGTGCTGAGCGTGCTCCTAAGCAGCAACGCATCGATAATGATCGCGCCAAGGTGACCGCTAGTATTAGTGCTTATGGTCGTCTCAGAGAGTCGTTGGATGCCATGAAGAATTTGATGAGTGACTTTCGTCAGAATGAAATATTCGCTTCACGAAAAGTTGACTCATCTGATTCAAAAGCAGTCTCGGCAACAGCGACTACTGATGCCATAGCTGGCAAGTATTCAGTCGATGTGTTGCAGCTTGCTCAAAGCCATAAGTTGGCGTCAAATCCTTTTGACGAGCGTCAACAATTCGGACCGGGCAAGCTGCATATTTCCTTAGGTAACCGTTCATTTGATGTCAATATTTCATCCTATTCACGTTTGATGGATGTTGTTAATGGCATTAATAGTAATAAAGCGAACCCTGGGGTTCGCGCGGCAGTCATTAAAGATACTAACGGTCCACGTCTTATTTTAGCGTCAGACCAAACAGGTAAAGATCACCGGATTGGTATTTCTGTTGAAGCTAAATCGGGTGATGCACTAAAAAGTCTTGAATTCAAAACGCTGGCTGATCGAGTAAAAGATCTCGAAACAGCTCGTGCCCAAGCACAGCAATTGTTGCATCCACTGACACCACAGCAGCAAAAAATTGCCGCAAAGGTGGCTGAAAAAATTGAGAATGCAGCGCACATCGTGGATAAAGATGTTGCCCAAGAAATTGAAAAAGCATCTCAAACAGCTCAACCAGCTGGTGAAGCAGTTGATCCAACCAATCCAGAAGCAAGCAGTACAGTAAATGGTTCGAATAAATATGTTCGACCACAAGATCGTATTCCGGGTTGGAGCGAGACTGCATCAGGCACGTTACTTGACTCTTACAAAGAGCCAGAACCAGAACTCGACCAAAAAGCTCAAGCAAAATCCAAGGATGTACCCGGTTGGACAAATACGGCCTCAGGGACTTTGTATGACTCCTACGTCACCCCTAAAGAAGCTGAGAAAAAACTGCAGGCAGTTTTAAATAAAGAGCAGCAAAAAATTGAGGCGGCAGTTCAAAGCGGCAAAATGACGCCGGAACAAGCAAAAGATGCGGAAAGAGCCAAGTTAACGCCTGACGAACGTGCTTATTTAGACAAAGTAGAAACTGCGCAGAATAACCTCAAAGCCGCGCAAGATTCTTTTGATCACTACAATGGTTTAAGCCAAGTTCAAGAAGCCCAAGATTCAGAGGTCATTCTTGATGGCGTCGCTAAGTTATCGAGTAATAACAATACGATTGAAGACGCTATTGCAGGTGTCGATTTGACGTTAAAGGCGAAGACCGATCCAAATCAGCGTCCGCCTGATGTCGATGTAGAATATGACCGTGACACGGTACGCTCTTACATTGAAAAATTTGTCAGTGCCTATAATCAGTTTTATCAGGTCAACCAAAGTTTAGGTAACGTCGATCCAACCACAGGGAAAGCAGGGCCTTTGGCAGGGGATAGTATTACTCGTAGTGCAGATGCTCGTTTGAAAGCGGTTTTTTCTGAACCAGTGAATGATGCTCCTGAAACCATGAATTCTCTAACTTCGCTTGGTATTACCACCACTCGTCAAGGTAACTTAGAAATCAATTATGATTTGCTCAACCGTCAATTAGTGAATAACTTTGATAAGTTAGGAGAATTTTTTGGTGGTCGAGATGGATTTGCCAAACGTATCGAAGACGCCATTCAAAATATGACAGGAGTGACTGGCTCTATTCGTACACGAGAACGAACCCTCTCAGAGCAAACTCGTCGTTTACGTGATGACCAAAGTACGTTAGACCGCCGTATGTCAGATTTAGAGAAACGTACGCACAACAAATTCGAAGCTATGCAAGATGCAACCAGTAAAATGCATTCTCAATTAGCTGGAATGATGAATGCGTTAGGTCAGTGAGATGACGGACCAACTTCAAAAATTATGTGATTTAGATCACCTAATTGAACAAACTCTTAAGACTAATGATTTTGACGCTGAAGAAATTGTGCAAATGGTCGATAAGAGAGAACAGTTATTGCAGAGTTTAATACCTTACGTGGCCGAACATCCACAGGTAGCCGAATCAAAACAGTGGCGTGATGCAATAAGTCATACACAACAGCTTGTTGAATTGATGCAGTCAAAGACGTCGGTAATCGGTGAACAATTACGTCGATATCGTCATGGGAATAAATCCGTTCAGCAATACAAAAAGTTTTTATGAAGAGGAAGACTATGCGTGGTTCTTTACAGGCGTACAAAAAAGTATCAGTGGACAGCCAGCTAAGTGCGGCCTCACCGCATAAAGTCGTTCAGATGCTAATGGCTGGCGCTATCGAGCGTTTAATTCAAGGTAAAGCAGCTATGCAGCAGGGGAATATCCCTGTAAAAGGTGAACGTCTTGGTAAAGCTTTAGATATCATCATTAGCTTGAGAGGCTGTTTGTCGATGGACGATGGTGGTGACATCGCAAAAAATTTGGATCAATTGTATGAATTTATGATTGGTCAGATTACGACTGCCAATCAACAGAATATTGCTGAGCCAATTGATGACGTCATCGATATCGTACGCGAAATTAAGTCAGCTTGGGACCAAATACCTACTGAGTATCACAATTTGACAGCTCAGTAATTGGGTAGTTCGTTAACAAAAAAACAATAATTCGCTGTCTCAACTTATAAGCGATTGGTTGTATTTAAATTTTTATCACATACAATAAAAGCCACGTAGTAGCCACGTGGCTTTTTTTGTTGCTGTTTTCATATTATTGACTATCGTTAAAACGGATGTGACAGAAAATTGTCAGATTAAGTGACGGTTTTCAATCGACAGAGAGCAACTTCCCAGAACTAAGGCAATTATTCTCACCTATGCAAGGTTTAGCAAAATTAATTGTGATTGAAGATGATGCAGCGACGCGTCACAGTCTCAATACCATATTAGAATTTGTAGGAGAGCAATGTGAGTCCATATCGTCTTCTCAGATTGAGCAAATTGAATGGTCATCTGTTTGGGCTGGCTGCATTCTTGGATCCATCAGTGGTAATACGCTACCCGAATCTTTAGCCGATGTATTACTAAGAACCAATCATATTCCTCTGCTTGTTGCAGGTAAGCAGCCTTATTCTATTGCTGATTACTCTAATTTTTTAGGCGAGCTTGAGTTCCCCCTGAATTATATTCAAGTGTGTGATGCCTTACGTTGCTGTAAGGAATTCTTAAGTCGCCAAGGAATACAAGCTAACTTACCGCTGAAAAATGACAGTTTATATCGCAGTATGGTTGGACAAAGTCATGGCATTCAGCATATCCGTCATTTGATTGACCAGGTAGCCAACACAGAAGCGAATGTTTTGGTACTAGGTGAATCGGGGACAGGGAAAGAAGTTGTTGCTCGAAATATCCATTACCATTCATCACGTAAAGATGGCCCTTTTGTCCCGATTAACTGTGGTGCCATCCCGGGTGACTTACTGGAAAGTGAACTATTCGGCCATGAAAAAGGTGCTTTTACAGGAGCTATTACGTCTCGAAAAGGGCGCTTTGAATTAGCCGAAGGTGGCACACTCTTCCTTGATGAAATCGGTGATATGCCGATGGCGATGCAAGTTAAGTTATTGCGCGTGTTACAAGAACGTAGTTTTGAAAGAGTTGGCGGGAATACAACGATTAAAGTTAATGTGCGTATCGTTGCTGCCACTCATCGCAACCTTGAACAGATGATTGCTGAAGAGTCTTTCCGTGAAGATCTTTTTTATCGCTTGAATGTATTTCCGATTGAAATGCCTGCTCTGAGAGATAGAAAGGAAGACGTACCTTTGTTGCTACAAGAGCTTATGTCTCGTATGGAGTCGGAAGGCAGTCAACCGATCAGTTTTACTCCTCGAGCGATTAACTCATTGATGGAGCATCATTGGCCCGGGAATGTGCGTGAATTAGCGAATCTTGTTGAACGGATGGTCATTCTGTATCCAAACAGTTTGATTGATGTAAACCACTTGCCAGCTAAGTATCGTTATAGTGATGTTCCTGAATTTTCTCCGCAATTGCATGATACCGATATTCAATCAGTGGAGGAGCAGGAGAGAGATGTGTTAGCAAATATCTTTGCTGAAGATTTCTCTCTTGATGATACGGATGATTTTATGGCTGGCGTTGATGCTCCTCAGTCTTTACCTCCCGAAGGGCTTAATCTGAAAGAAATGTTATCAGATCTAGAAGTGAGCATGATAAATCAAGCACTTGAAGCGCAAGCTGGTGTTGTTGCCAGAGCCGCAGACATGTTAGGTATGCGTCGAACTACTCTAGTGGAAAAAATGCGTAAATATAATATGCAGCGCTAGTCAAAGTGTGATCGAGTTGGCACTTAATGGTTGTTGTCAATAAATTGTCACCTAGATAACCAATTGTAAATAAAGAAAAATAGTCTGGCATGACTCTTGCGTGTTAGACTATTGTTTATTTGTATTAGGCGGTTTTTCGACGATGGACAATGCGATGGAGCAACATTCACACTTTGACTCTCTAGAAGAGCAGGTGACTCGCTATCAGCAAGTACTTGATGTGATGCCTGCTGGTGTGATCCTTTTAGATACACAGGGCATTGTTCGGGAAGCGAACCCAGAAGCGCAACGGTTGTTAGATGTGCCATTAGTGGGTGAAAAGTGGTTCACCATTATTCAAACGGCGTTTGCCCCACGTGATGACGATGGGCATGAAATTTCGTTACGCAATGGCCGTAAGGTTCGTTTGGCGATCTCAGCTTCAGCGACCGGGCAATTAATTTTGGTCACCGATTTAACGGAAACCCGCCTTTTACAAGCTCGAGTGAGTGATTTACAGCGTCTTTCTTCATTAGGACGTATGGTTGCCTCACTGGCTCACCAAGTGCGTACACCGCTGTCTAGTGCAATGTTGTACGCTTCCAATCTAGGTGCTCCTAATTTACCAGCAACAACTCGAGAGCGATTTCAAACTAAGCTGGTTGATCGACTCCATGATCTCGAAAAGCAGGTCAATGACATGTTGCTGTTTGCCAAGGGGGGCGATAACAAAGTGGTGAAGCCTTTTACAATTGGTGAATTGGTGAATGAATTTCATCCTATGGTGGAAACCGCGTTACGTAACAACCAGATTGATTATGTGCAGGAAGTAGAAGAAGAGCAGACTATGTTATTGGGTAATGCCAATGCGATTGCGTCAGCGCTCAGTAACTTAGTTATGAATGCGATTCAAATTGTGGGCAAAGGTGCCCAAATTGATGTGTTCTTTCGTCCTGTCAATGGTGAACTAAAGATTTCCGTACAAGATAACGGTCCCGGTGTTCCCAAAGAATTACAGAGCAAGATCATGGAGCCGTTTTTTACTACTCGCTCACAAGGCACTGGGCTGGGTCTTGCTGTCGTACAAATGGTATGCCGAGCGCATGATGGGCGCTTGGAACTGATCTCATCTAATGAAGAAGGGGCATGTTTTACTATGTGCATTCCTCTTGAACGTCAGATCAGCCCCGACTCAACAGAAACTGGAGAAGCATAATGGCTCAAAGTAAAGTCTTAATCGTTGAAGATGATGAAGGTCTACGCGAGGCGTTAGTTGACACTTTAGCTCTTGCTGGTTACGAGTGGCTGGAAGCAGATTGTGCAGAAGATGCCCTAGTGAAACTTAAAAGTGACGCTGTGGATATCGTTGTTTCTGATGTGCAAATGGCGGGAATGGGTGGGCTTGCTCTGTTGCGTAATATCAAGCAGCACTGGCCAAACCTACCTGTGTTACTTATGACAGCTTATGCCAATATAGAAGATGCAGTGTCAGCAATGAAGGAAGGAGCCATTGACTATATGGCTAAGCCATTTGCTCCCGAAGTGCTGTTAAATATGGTGAGTCGCTACGCTCCAGTGAAGTCTGATGATAACGGCGATGCGGTTGTGGCTGATGAAAAAAGTCTTAAATTACTTGCGCTTGCTGATAAAGTAGCGAAAACAGATGCAAGTGTCATGGTACTTGGCCCTAGTGGTTCAGGAAAAGAAGTGATGTCGCGTTACATACATAACGCTTCATTGCGCAAAGATGGTCCGTTTGTCGCGATTAACTGTGCCGCAATTCCTGACAACATGCTGGAAGCAACTCTATTTGGGTACGAAAAAGGGGCGTTTACTGGTGCGGTTCAAGCGTGCCCTGGTAAATTTGAACAAGCGCAAGGCGGAACCATTTTACTCGATGAAATCAGTGAAATGGATCTTAACCTGCAGGCTAAACTATTACGTGTGTTACAAGAACGTGAAGTGGAGCGTCTAGGTAGTCGTAAAAGTATTAAGTTGGATGTACGGGTATTAGCAACGAGCAACCGAGATCTCAAGCAGTATGTCCAAGAAGGACATTTCCGTGAAGATTTATATTATCGTTTAAACGTATTTCCAATTGCTTGGCCAGCACTGTGTGACCGCAAGGGAGATATTGCTCCTCTTGCTAACCACTTAGTGGAGCGTCATTGTAAAAAACTCGGAATGCCAGTCCCTAATTTTACTCAGGCTGCTATTAACAAGTTATTACAGTATCAATGGCCAGGTAATGTGCGTGAGCTTGATAACGTGGTGCAGCGTGCACTTATTTTAAGTGAGCAAGCCGAAATCGATGCTGAACACATTTTGCTTGAAGGTTTGGATTGGCAAGATGCGTCAAGTTTACAGCAAGCTGTACAAGCTGAAACTGCAGTTGCACCCACGGTTAAACCCATAGCAGATCCTGAACTATCCAAAGCACTTGGTGGCTACTCAAACACTGACGATCAGCCAGTTGCTCAATCTTCTGTGGGGTTGGGTGATGAACTTCGTGATCAAGAGTTCGCGATCATTATGGACACATTAGTTGAATGTAATGGTCGCCGTAAGGAGATGGCTGAAAAGCTAGGAATTAGCCCAAGAACATTACGTTATAAGCTGGCAAAAATGCGTGATGCGGGGATTGATATCCCAGGCTAATCTGTTCGCCACCGCCGGTGGGCGATTCGTAATGGTATGGCATGTAACTTGCTCCTTAAAGAATAGTGAATAAATTTTAGTCAAACATTTGGCACGAGGTTGTGATGAGATTAGACGGTTTACAAAGTGAAATGCAGACAATGAAGCTTGAAGCTGCGAGTTCTCGTCCAGCAGCAACGGGTCAAAAGGTTGGCGCAGACTTCGGTGAAATGCTGTCACAGGCGATCAATAACGTAAATGGACTGCAGAAGACCTCTGGGGATATGCAAACTCGTTTTGACCGTGGGGATGAAAACGTGTCACTTGCCGATGTCATGATTGCACGAAATAAAGCGAGTGTGGCCTTTGAAGCCACGATACAAGTACGCAACAAACTTGTTGATGCGTATAAAGAATTGATGAATATGCCCGTTTAACAAGTAGGTAGTAATTGTGGCTGAAGAGAATCATACCACTGATCTTGCTGTGAGTGGCGGCGGTGATAATGCAATGATGCCGAGCACTGAACAGGCAGCTTTGAGTGGGGAAACACAAAACCCTGATCTTGAAGAGAAGCGCTCGAACAAATTGGATTTTGGGATGGGCGATCTGGATTTATTACGTCAGATCGTACTGGTTCTGTCGATTTCGATTTGTGTTGCTTTAATCGTAATGCTGTTCTTTTGGGTTCGAGAGCCTGAAATGCGTCCACTTGGCGTATATCAAACGGAAGAATTGATACCTGTCCTTGATTATCTTGATCAGCAAAAACAAGATTACAAGCTTGATGGTAATACTATTCTCGTCCCATCTTCTGATTACAATAATTTGAAATTAAATATGGTCCGTTCCGGGCTAAATACTAACACTGACTCTGCTGGCGATGATATCTTGCTAAAAGATATGGGGTTTGGTGTTTCTCAGCGTCTTGAGAAAGAACGTTTAAAACTGAGTCGTGAAAGACAGTTAGCAACGACTATTGAAGAAATGCGTCAGGTGCGTAAAGCACGGGTACTTCTGGCTATGCCGAAAGAGAGTGTTTTTGTTCGCCAAAATCAGCCAGCCTCTGCTTCGGTCTTTTTAACACTTAATATGGGAACATCACTTAAACAAGAAGAAGTCGATTCTATCGTCGATATGGTTTCTAGTGCTGTTCCTGGGATGTCTCCAACTCGAGTAACGGTGACAGACCAACATGGACGATTGCTTAATTCAGGCTCCCAAGACCCTATTTCTACAGCGCGTCGTAAAGAACAAGAACTCGAACGTAAACAAGAACAGGACGTACGACAAAAAATTGATTCTGTCTTGATTCCAATTTTGGGCTTGGGTAATTACACCGCACAAGTGGATATTGATCTTGATTTCAGTGCTGTAGAGCAGACTCGTAAAAGTTTTGACCCGAAAACACCGTCAACTCGTAGTGAATATACGTTAGAAGATTATAACAATGGTAATACTACGGCTGGTGTGCCTGGAGCGTTAAGTAACCAACCTCCTGCGGATGCTTCTATTCCAGAAGATGTAGCTCAAATGAAGAATGGCAGTATGGGACAAGGTTCAGTACATAAAGAAGCCACTCGAAACTATGAGTTAGATACTACAATTAGTCATGAGCGTAAACAAACAGGGGTGATTGCTCGTCAGACGGTTGCTGTCGCAGTAAAAAATCGTCAGACAGTTGACCCTACGACTGGGGATGTCACCTATACACCGCTGAGCGAAGCGGAACTAAATTCAATTCGCCAAGTTCTGATTGGGACTGTCGGTTTTAATCAAAATCGTGGTGATGTGTTAAACGTGCTGAGCATGCAGTTTGCTAAGCCTGAAGTTGCAGAAGCTCAAGATGTTCCTATCTGGGAGAATCCGAACTTCAGTGACTGGGTTCGTTGGCTAGCAAGTGCTCTCGTTATTATTGTAGTTGTGCTCGTACTGGTTCGCCCAGCACTGAAAAAACTACTCAACCCTGCTTCTGTGGGCGACGAAGATACTTTGTATGGTCCTGATGGGTTACCGATTGGTGCTGATGGTGAAACAAGCCTAATTGGTGGTGATATTGATGGTGGCGAACTATTTGAGTTTGGTAGTGGTATCGATTTACCAAACTTGCACAAGGATGAGGACGTACTGAAAGCCGTACGTGCCTTGGTTGCCAACGAGCCTGAATTGGCGGCTCAAGTAGTTAAGAACTGGATGCAAAATGCCTGATACAAAAGAAAATGGTGGAGAAGTGGTAGAATCAACCGTTGATATTTCGGAGATCTCTGGCGAAGATCGCGCAGCAATTCTGTTATTGAGTTTAAATGAGGAAGATGCGGCGGGGATTATTCGTCACTTAGAACCGAAACAGGTTCAACGTGTTGGTAGTGCCATGGCGAAAGCGAAAGACCTCAGCCAAGAAAAAGTGGGGTTAGTTCACCGTGCATTTCTGGAAGATATTCAGAAATACACCAATATTGGTATGGGTAGTGAAGACTTTATGCGTAATGCATTAGTCGCTGCGTTAGGTGAAGATAAAGCAAATAACTTGGTCGATCAGATCCTGTTGGGTACGGGGTCGAAAGGTCTGGATTCACTCAAATGGATGGATCCGCGCCAGGTGGCGAGCATTATTGTCAACGAACACCCACAAATACAAACTATTGTTCTTTCCTATTTAGAGCCGGATCAATCAGCAGAAATTATGGCTCAGTTTGCGGAGCGTGACCGTCTCGACCTGATGATGCGTATTGCAAACCTAGAAGAAGTTCAACCGTCTGCGTTGGCAGAATTGAACGAAATCATGGAAAAACAATTTGCTGGTCAAGCGGGTGCTCAAGCCGCGAAAATTGGTGGTCTTAAAGCGGCTGCTGATATCATGAACTACTTCGACAATAACGTTGAAGGCTTGTTGATGGACCAAATGCGTGAGCAAGATGAAGACCTCGCAACGCAGATTCAAGATCTTATGTTCGTCTTTGAAAACTTGGTTGAAGTGGATGACCAAGGTATTCAAAAACTGCTGCGCGATGTACCTCAAGATGTATTACAACGTGCATTGAAAGGCGCCGATGACGCTCTGCGTGATAAGATCTTCAAAAACATGTCGAAACGTGCGGCTGAATTGATGAAAGACGACTTGGAAGCGATGCCTCCAATCAAGGTGTCCGATGTCGAATCGGCACAGAAAGAAATTTTGGCAATTGCTCGTAAGATGGCCGACCAAGGCGAAATTATGTTGTCTGGTGGTGCTGACGAGTTCTTGTAATGCCTTCAGGAGGTGCGCTCGTGCCTCCTTCTCGTTCTTTTAGTAATTGACTTAGGATTCATGATGCCTGTTGAAAGAAAACGAGGGTTTATCCGCCCAGATTCCAACGCCGCAGAAGAGCAACAAGCAAAACGTTGGGGCCTACCTGACTACGGTGCGGAATCGGCGAAAACTGCTAAAGAAACAGCCATGAATTATGACCCTGGCTGGATGCCTTCGTTTGATGAACCCGAAGTCGAAGAACCTAAACCTCTCTCAGTTGAAGAAATTGAACAAATCCGTCAAGCCGCCTACCAAGAAGGACTTGAACAAGGAAAAGAGGAAGGATTTCAAACGGGTTTAGAGCAGGGTAAAGAAGCCGGGTTCCAATCCGGTCACGAAGAAGGCTTAGTTGCTGGTAAAGAAGAAGGTATCGCCGCCGGTCAGGAACATATTCAAGAACAAGTTGAACGTTTTGTCCAACTGGCTAATCAGTTTGCTCAGCCCCTTGAGTTGATGAATGCCCAAGTTGAGAAACAGCTGGTGGATATGGTGTTAACGCTAACTAAAGAAGTCGTGCATGTTGAAGTGAAAACCAATCCACAAATTATCCTCGATACCATTAAGCAATCGGTAGAATCACTACCCATTGCAGGTCATGCCATCACACTTAAATTGCATCCGGATGATGTTGCAATTGTTAAGCAAGCCTATGGGAACCAGGAGCTGGATTTCCGTAATTGGACTCTTGTGGCTGAACCTGCATTAGATATTGGTGATGTACAAATTGAAGCGAGTGACTCCAGTGTCAATTACCGGTTAGAAGAGAGAATTCGTACCGTTCTTAATCAATTTTGTGCAGCTAACCGTCATCACGCAGGAATTGAGTAATGCTGTCTCTATCTGAGCGACTTTCCAATTATAAAGTCCAAGGACTGACGAGTCGGCCGATTGCATCGGGTAAGTTAGTTCGTGTGGTTGGACTCACTCTGGAAGCTACTGGATGCAAAGCACCTATTGGTAGTTTGTGCCAAATAGAAACCATGAATGGTGATATGGAAGCTGAGGTGGTTGGATTTTCAGGTGATAACCTCTTCCTCATGCCAAGTGAACAAATCAATGGCATTTTGCCAGGTGCAAAAGTCACACCGCTTACTCAAGAAGCTGGAATGCCTGTAGGAATGGAGCTTCTCGGTCGGGTTGTCGATGGTGTGGGTAATCCCCTTGATGGATTAGGTCCGCTTTATACCGAAAATCGAGCGTCCCTTAGTGCTGAGCCTATTAACCCTTTAGCAAGAAAACCCATTGATGAACCATTGGATGTTGGTATTAAGGCGATCAATGGATTATTGACCGTGGGAAAAGGGCAACGCATCGGGCTATTTGCAGGTTCAGGTGTGGGTAAATCGGTCACTTTAGGCATGATGACGCGAGGCACCACCGCGCAAGTTGTTGTCGTGGGTCTGATTGGTGAACGTGGTCGCGAAGTAAAAGAATTCATTGAAGAAATTTTGGGTGTAGAAGGTCGTCAGCGTTCGGTTGTTGTTGCTGCTCCTGCCGATTCTTCACCGCTAATGCGTTTGAAAGGGTGCCAAACCGCACTGACTATCGCTGAATATTTTCGCGATCAAGGCTTAGATGTATTACTGCTCATGGATTCGTTAACTCGTTTTGCCCAAGCCCAACGTGAAATTGCCCTTTCAGTAGGTGAACCGCCTGCAACAAAAGGTTATCCGCCTTCAGTATTTGCTAAATTGCCTGCGCTCGTAGAGCGAGCGGGTAATGGTGGTCCGAATCAAGGTTCTATCACGGCATTTTTTACCGTACTGACGGAAGGGGATGATTTACAGGACCCAATTGCAGATGCCTCTCGAGCGATTCTTGATGGTCATATTGTGCTATCGCGTGAAATGGCGGATGCTGGGCATTATCCAGCCATTGATGTGGAAAAATCAGTGAGCCGTGTTATGCCGCAGGTCACCAATGAAGAACACGTTCTTATGTCGAAAGCGGTGCGCCAAGTACTGTCTATTTGCCGTAAAAACCAAGATTTGGTGTCGATTGGTGCTTATAAGCCTGGTACGGATCAAGCGATTGATAGTGCCTTTACTCTTAAGCCACAGTTAGATCAATATCTGCAGCAAAGTATGAAAGAGTCTGTACCTTATGATATGTGCTTGAGTATGTTACGTAATGTGCTAGGTGTGCAAAGTGAATAATTGTAGCTTGAGCATCTTGTGCTAAAGCTGAAGGAGAAATGAAATGGATAGTGCGTTAGAGTTTCTTCTACAGCAAGCCAAAGATAATGAAGATAAAGCGGTTATGGCGCTTAATCAGTCTAGAACTGAGCTTGATAATTACTATCAACAGCTTAAACAAATTGAACAGTATCGAATGGATTACTGCCAACAGTTGATTGATCGTGGTAAAGAAGGGTTAACGGCGAGTCAGTACGGGCATCTACAGCGTTTTCTCAACCAGTTAGATGAAACACTGTCTAAGCAGCGTGAGGCAGAAAATCACTTTAAGCAGCAAGTAACTAACTGTGAACAACATTGGTTAGAAGTTCGAAAAAAACGGCGTTCTTATGAATGGTTGATCGAGAAAAAACAACACGAACAGCAACTTGCTGAAGAGAAGCGCGAACAGAAAATGATGGATGAATTCTCTACACTGAGCTTTAATCGCCGTCGTCTAAATTCTGATTCGTAGCATTATTTACGTTGTTCCTATATTCGTTTCCCTCCCCATTAATATGTGGCTTGAATCTTGCAAAAATCGCATTGAATAAAGATTTTCTGATTGCCGTTTGATGTTTCGTTCTTACGGTTTATGGTGGTCAGGCCATGGCTACCCCATCTAAGTTGCTGAGCATTAGTGATATTTAGCTACTAAGCGCATGAATACGAGATAATGGATATGAATGTCAATACAACCCCAACAGTAGATACGTCAAAAGCAACGGTTGCTGTCAAAGGCAAAGGGGCTGAAGCAGTCGACAAAAGTGAAAGTGCTGATGATCATCAAGGGTTTTTCGATAAGCTCATCTCGTTAATGTTTGGTGGAACGGAGGACGAATCTGTACAAGTTACCGGTAAACCAGATGCCAAGGGTGATGTGAAGAGCGACGTAAAGAGTGAAGGAAAAGCGGCGGTTAGCGCAGATGACTTATTGAAACAGGCTCTCACGGATAAAGATGGAAAACTGCTTGAGTTATCAGTTAAGCAATTACTACAACTTGATAGCTCACAACTAACCCATTTAGCAAACAGTAAGGGTTTGAATCTAAAACAGTTAGAGCAAGCAATAGCAGCGCAACTGAAAGAAAAACCGCAATTAGAGACATTTAGACAGGACGTCGCAGCAGCAAAAGCTGAACCGAGTGCTAAAGAAAAAACGGCTCAAGTGATGGCTAAGGGCAGTGAACTGCTAGGCAAACTGCAACAAGCGAATCAAACGTTGACGAAAGGTTCAGACGGCAATTCATTGCCTCTAGGTAATGAGCATTCGGCAATTAAAATATCGCCTCAATCATTGGTTAAAGCAGGACAGCACAATGGGCAGGATGAATCTAAACCAGAGATTGTGTTAAGTAAACAAGAACTCAGTGCTTTAAAACAATGGCAAGCGTTGCATTCTAGCTCAGCAACAGCAGAAGCAACCGATGTATTAGCTGAAAAGCCAATTACTGAGCAAGAGTTAGCTCAGTTAATTCAAGTGAAAAAAGAACACCCAGAACTCACCGATGATCAGCTGAAACAGCTGTTAGTGGCAAAAAGAGAGCAAGAGCAGCAGCAAGCGGCGTTACCTCAGGTTGAAGCGCAGTTAGGTGCTTTGGCCGCAGGACATATGCCCCCCCAAGCTCAAGAGTTAGCCGCGTTATCAGATAAACAAAAAATACAGTTAATTCAAGAAGCAGCGGCTCGACAAGGACAGCATTTGTCTCCTGCAGCGTTGCAACAAGCTCTACAGCAACTGAATCAAGGTGAGAATAAGACGGCTTTAGCTGCACAATTGCAAGGTCATAGTGCAACCCATGTGGCTCAGCAAGTCGATAGTAATCAAACCGTGGCTGGAGCGTTTAATCCTGCTGCAGGGGTGAATCTTCTCAAAGAAAAAGCGCTGAATGAATCGGCACTAAAAGAAGCGTTAGGAGCAAAAGCATTAGCTGGTGTGACTGGGAAAAACTCGGTGTTAAGCGGTAAAGAATCCCAATTAGCAAATCAACTAGCGGCTGCTGCTGGAGGGCAAGGTTTGCATTCTTTACAACAGTTACAGCGAGCCGAT
Organism: Vibrio eleionomae; assembly: GCF_009874545.1. Classification (NCBI taxonomy): domain Bacteria; kingdom Pseudomonadati; phylum Pseudomonadota; class Gammaproteobacteria; order Vibrionales; family Vibrionaceae; genus Vibrio; species Vibrio eleionomae. The sequence continues at coordinate 46,470 of NZ_WEKT01000003.1, forward strand.
GGTACGCAGCAAGCGCAGCAAGTTGCTTCATCTCCACTACAATTGTCTAAAGACTCTGCTGATCAATTAGCAGAGCGAGTACAGATGATGATGTCTAAAAACTTGAAAAGTGTCGATATTCGTCTCGACCCACCAGAGCTTGGTCGTCTACATATCAAAATGAATATGCATAATGACGGTGGTGCATCTGTGCATTTTACCGTTGCTAATCAACATGCTCGAGATGCACTTGAGCAATCAATGCCTCGCTTGCGTGAAATGATGTCTCAACAAGGTGTCCAGCTGGGGGGAACCTCTGTACAGCAGCATTCAGGGGGGGGACAACAACAGCAACAGAGTTTTGCTTCTGGAAATGGTCAAACTAACAGCAGTCAGTTGCCAGGACAGCAAGAAAATCTTGATGGAGACGTCAAAGTTGATTTGAATGTCACATCAAAGCGTGATGGAATTAGTTATTACGCTTAAAATAAGAAAAATGAATAACATAACCGCGTAGGAACATAGAAAGACTATGGCAGATGAAGACGTACAAGACGCGCCCAAGGGCAAAAGTAAATTACTGATCATTATTATCGCCGTTGTGGTGTTACTTGCTGTTGGTGGTGGCGCGGCTTTTTTCTTGATGGGGGATGATGGTGGCGACGAAGCGGCTAACAGTGATCCTAAAGAAGAGGTTGTGACACCTGTTGAACCAGTTGCTTATGTCAATATTGCCCAACCGTTTGTATTTAACGTGACGGGTGACCAGCGTAATCGGATGGTTCAAGTAAAAGTACAACTGATGGTGCGTGGCTCGAAAAATGAAGATCTTGCTCGTTATCATTCACCATTGATCGAAAGTACGATTCTCTCCACTTTTGCAGCTGCGACGGTAGAGCAACTTCGTACCCCTACGGGACGAATAGAGTTACGCGATAAGGCGACAGAAGATATCAAAATGGCATTGTCAAAAGCAGTAGGCAGCCCAGTGATTGAACGTGTCTTATTTACTGATTTTGTAATGCAATAGGTGTGCTGTGACCGATCTATTAAGCCAAGACGAAATTGATGCGTTGTTGCATGGCGTTGACAGCGTCGATGATGCCGAAGATGAGGTAGAGGAACAGGGAGCCGATACGGTTTCGTTCGACTTTTCATCGCAAGATCGTATTGTCCGTGGTCGCATGCCGACCTTGGAATTGATCAATGAACGTTTTGCGCGTCACATGCGGATCAGCTTGTTTAACATGCTGCGTAAAACCGCTGAGGTATCGATTAACGGCGTACAGATGATGAAATTTGGTGAATACCAAAACACTCTGTATGTACCAACCAGTTTAAATATGGTGCGCTTTCGTCCCCTAAAAGGGACGGCGTTAGTTACCATGGAAGCTCGTCTCGTTTTCATTCTTGTAGAAAACTTTTTTGGCGGTGACGGGCGCTACCATGCACGTATTGAAGGGCGAGAATTTACTCCGACAGAGCGTCGAGTCATTCAACTGCTGTTGAAAATTGTGTTTGGCGATTACAAAGAAGCATGGTCGCCGGTCATGGGCGTTGAATTTGAGTACTTGGATTCAGAAGTTAACCCAAGTATGGCGAACATTGTTAGTCCGACGGAAGTGATTGTTGTCAGCTCGTTCCATATTGAAGTTGACGGTGGTGGCGGTGATTTTCACGTGGTGATGCCATATTCGATGGTTGAACCAATTCGCGAGTTGCTCGATGCGGGTGTTCAGTCCGATAAAATGGAAACGGACGTACGTTGGAGCTCGGCGCTGAAAGAAGAAATCATGGATGTTCCAGTTAACTTTCGCGTCAATTTATTGGAAAAAAATATTGCACTGCGAGATTTGATGGAATTGCAACCTGGCGATATTATACCGATAGATATGCCAAAACATGCTGTTATGTTTGTTGAAGAATTACCGACTTATCGCGTAAAAATGGGGCGGAGTAATGACAAGCTAGCGGTACAAATATCAGAAAAAATCCGCCGCCCAGATGTAGTTAAAACTGATCTGGCATTTTTAGGTAAGGATATTATTGCCGAACTTGAAAATGAAGAGGCCGAAGATGAGTCTAACGGCTTAGATTAAGAAAAAAGGTAACACAAATGTCAAAAAGCGAAGATCAAAAGCTAGCCGATGAGTGGGCTGCTGCCTTAGGTGAAGATCCTGATGCGCCTGAAGTAGATGTCGACGAAGTCTTAGCTGCGCCTCTTGATGAGTTGAAAGACACTTCAGCGCCAATCAGTGATGATGAGCGTCGAAAACTGGATACCATCATGGACATTCCTGTCACTATTTCTATGGAAGTCGGGCGTTCAAAAATCAGTATTCGTAACTTACTGCAATTGAACCAAGGTTCAGTTGTTGAGTTAGATAGAGTTGCAGGCGAATCGTTAGATGTGATGGTCAATGGTACTTTGATTGCTCACGGCGAAGTGGTTGTCGTGAACGATAAGTTTGGTATTCGTCTCACTGATGTTATCAGCCAAACTGAACGCATTAAGAAACTGAGATAGCGAATGAAGAAAATCATTGGCTTAACGGTCGTTTCTTGCCCCGTATGGGCTCAAAGTGAAGTACCGGAACCGTTTGATATAGCGACCACGTTAGGGTCGCTATTGTTCGTTATTGCGTTGATTTTATTTTTAGGCTGGTTACTTAAACGTATGCGTCTGCCAAGCATGGGGCAGCAGAAAGGTTTAAGTATTGTGCGCCAACTACCTGTTGGGACCAAAGAGCGTGTCATGATTATTCAAGCCGGAGAAGAGCAATTTTTAATTGGTGCTACAGCTCAATCTATCCAACTTATTGCTAAATTAGAAACCCCACTTGCGCAAGAGGAAAGTTCGACTGCTCCTTTTGCTACGCAACTTTCCCAACTGTTGAAAAAGCATGATAAATCATCTTCTTAAGGCTATAAATCAGCATCTCAAACAAGGGTGTTTACTGTTCAGCCTCAGCGTGGTCATACTCATGACGCCATTTGCGAGCTATGCTCAGCAAGAGCAAGATTCTGCTGGTGGTCCAACGATGAGTATATCGACTAGCACGACACAAAGTGCTAATGGTGCAAAGTCTATCGCAATCACTAATAAAAATGGCGGTATTCCGGCGTTAACAGTGACGACTAATCCTGATGGCAGTGAAGATTATTCGATTAATCTGCAAATCTTAGCGTTAATGACCATGTTAGGTTTCTTGCCTGCCATGGTGATTTTAATGACCTCGTTCACGCGTATTGTCGTGGTGATGTCGATTTTACGCCAAGCGATGGGACTACAACAAACACCATCAAATCAGGTCATTATTGGTATTGCTCTGTTTCTGACTTTTTTCATTATGGCACCAGTATTCAATCAAATTAATGATCGTGCAATTCAGCCCTACTTGAATGAGCAAATTAATGCGCGCCAAGCGTTTGCTCAGGCCGAGCAGCCGATGAAATCTTTTATGCTTAAACAGACCCGTATAAAAGATTTGGAAACCTTTGTACATATCGCCGGCGCTAAGGTCGATCAGCCAGAAGATGTATCAATGGCGATTCTGATTCCCGCTTTTATTACATCGGAATTAAAAACGGCTTTTCAAATTGGGTTTATGCTGTTTTTACCTTTTTTGATCATCGACTTAGTCGTGGCATCTGTGTTGATGGCCATGGGTATGATGATGTTGTCACCTATGATTGTTTCTTTACCATTTAAACTGATGCTATTTGTATTAGTTGATGGCTGGAACCTAATTCTGTCGACGTTAGCCGGCAGTTTTGTGATGTGATGGAGGACAGATAATGACACCAGAAATATTTGTTGAGCTTTTTCGTCATGCTCTATGGATCGTCCTCATCATGGTGTCGGCTATTGTTGTACCTAGCTTATTAATCGGTTTGGTCGTTGCTGTATTTCAAGCAGCCACATCCATCAACGAACAGACATTAAGCTTTTTACCTCGTTTGATTGTGACGTTACTGGCGCTGATGTTTTTCGGCCACTGGATGACGCAAATGCTGATGGAGTTCTTTTATTCCATGATTGAACGCTTGCCGCAGGTTTTGCACTAAGGTTTCGATATGGAATATCCTGCGAGTGTGATTCTCGACTTTATTGCCAACTATTTCTGGCCCTATACCCGCATATCGGCCATGTTAATGGTCATGTCTGTGACAGGTGCCCGCTTTGTGTCATCGCGAATTCGACTGTTTTTAGGTCTAGCGATTACCTTTGCTGTGATGCCTGCTATTCCGGCTATCCCCGGTAATATCGAATTATTTTCGTTGCAAGGTCTGATTATTACCTTTCAGCAGATTTTAATTGGTGTTGCAATGGGGATGATTACCCAGTTTATGATTCAAACTTTTGTGCTACTCGGGCAAATTTTAGGTATGCAGTCGAGCTTAGGTTTTGCGTCTATGGTCGATCCTGCGAATGGTCAAAGCACACCATTGCTTGGTCAATTATTCATGTTCTTAGCAACCATGTTTTTTTTGGCGAGCGACGGACACTTAGAAATGATCCACTTAGTGGTGCTCAGTTTTAAAACCATTCCTATCGGTAGTGGTTCGCTAACAGCTGTCGATTTTCGTGAATTGGCTTTGTGGTTAAGTACTATATTTAAAGTAGCGTTGAGTATGTCACTCGCAGGAATTGTGGCTTTATTGACGGTGAACTTATCGTTTGGTGTCATGACCCGTGCAGCACCGCAATTAAATATTTTCTCTTTGGGTTTCTCATTTGCTCTTTTAGTTGGTTTATTACTGTGCTGGTACATTATCGGCGGGTTATATAATCAATACGATCTCTTCTGGTCCCATGGTGAACAGCAATTGTGTCGCCTAATTCATTCCAGTTGCTAGGAGGCTGAGATGGCAGAATCAGACGGTCAAGAAAGGACCGAAGAAGCCACCCCCCGAAGGCGACAGCAGGCCAAGGAAAAAGGCCAGGTTGCCCGCTCGAAAGAACTCGCATCTGTTGCTGTCTTGGTGATGGGAGCTGTCTCCTTAATGTGGTTTGGGGAGTCGCTAGCCAAAGGCTTAATGGTGGTGATGAAACGCTTATTTAGTTTGAGCCGCGAAGAAGTGTTCAATTTAAGTAAGCTATTTGATATTGCACTTGGCGCCTTAACTCATTTAATTGGGCCGCTATTGCTGATTCTTATTACGTTATTTGTTTCTGCTGTGATTGGGGCTATCGGCTTGGGGGGGATCAGTTTTTCCGCACAAGCCGCAATGCCCAAATTTAATAAAATGAATCCACTGAGTGGGTTTAAACGCATGTTTGGTATGCAGAGTTGGGTGGAGCTTTTAAAATCAATTTTAAAAGTGACACTGGTTGCTGGCGTTGCGTTTTATTTGATTGAAGCATCAAAGCAAGACTTATTCGAACTGGCTACAGATTCATTTCCGTCCAATATTTTCCATGCCTTATCCATTCTGCTTAATTTTATCTTAATGATCAGTTGTTCACTGTTGGTTGTTGTGGCGATTGATATCCCATTTCAAATTTGGCAGCACGCCAATCAGTTGAAAATGACTAAGCAGGAAGTGAAAGACGAATACAAGGACACTGAGGGTAAACCGGAAGTGAAAGGACGTATTCGGCAGTTACAACGTGAAGCGGCGCAACGACGTATGATGGCAGATGTGCCACAGGCCGATGTCATAGTGACTAACCCTGAGCACTTCTCGGTGGCTTTGCGTTATAAACAGAATACGGATAAAGCGCCGGTGGTGGTTGCCAAGGGGGTAGATCATATTGCAATGAAGATTCGTGAAGTGGCACGTGAGCATGATATTGCCATTGTGCCAGCGCCACCTCTTGCCCGTGCTCTGTATCATACCACTGAGCTAGAACAAGAAATTCCAGATGGTCTCTTTGTTGCTGTGGCACAGATTCTGGCCTATGTATTCCAGCTCAAACAATTTCGTCGTAAAGGTGGGAAAAGACCTGTGCTGGATGAAAATAACATGCCAATCCCTCCTGACTTTCGTTATTAGGCTTCGTCGCGTTATTTTTCTGGAATGGATAACAGCACTAACAATGCTCCGTTACCGCCAAATTCTAAAGGCGCTTGGTGAAAAGCCAGTACTTCTGGATGTTGTGCTAACCACAAAGGCACTTTCTGCTTAAGAATATGCTTCCCGATACCATGCTGAACGCAGGCACAATGGACACTATTTCTAATGCAGTAAGCCACCATAGCACCTAATTCTCGCTTGGCTTCTTGCTGTGTCATACCATGCATGTCGAGAAAAACGTCCGGCACGTATACGCCACGGCGCAACTTTTTTAGCTCATATTTAGAAATATCACTGCGAGAATAACGGGTTGGACCATCATCGCTGAGCAAAGGGACGAACTCATCTGAGAAATAAAAGTCGTTATCGCTGGCTTCTCGTACAGAACGGCGAATTTCTTTCTGTTTAATGTTTCTTTTTGGCGGCTGGATTATGGTATCCTGACGCAACTTTTTTACGCCCTTTACTGCATCCTTAAATAACGCGAAATCGTCAACGCCATCGAATTCATTCTGGTTTTTGAAGTCGGTGTCTTTTTTGCTCATTGGGGATAGATAAACTTTAATTAATCGAAACTGGCAGTATTGTAGCGCTTTTTGGAGGCAAATTTGGATAAGATTTTCGTCGATGAAGCGGTTTCTGAACTGTATACGCTTCAAGATATGATTCGTTGGACGGTCAGCCGTTTTAATGCAGCGAACCTATTTTATGGCCACGGGACTGATAATGCGTGGGATGAAGCGGTGCAATTGGTTCTACCAACCCTATATTTGCCGATTGATGTGCCTCCCCATGTATTGAACTCTCGCTTAACAAGCAGCGAGCGTTTACGTGTTGTTGAACGCGTTATCAAACGTATTAACGACCATACTCCGGTTGCTTATTTAACGAATAAAGCTTGGTTTTGTGGCCTTGAATTTTTCGTTGATGAGCGTGTACTTGTTCCACGTTCACCGATTGGTGAGCTCATTCAAAACCAATTTCAACCGTGGCTAGTTGAAGAGCCTACTCGCATTATGGATTTATGTACCGGAAGTGGCTGTATTGCTATTGCCACTGCTTATGCTTTCCCTGATGCAGAAGTTGATGCGGTTGATATTTCGCTGGATGCGCTGCAAGTGGCAGAGCAGAATATTCAAGATCACGGTCTTGAGCAGCAAGTGATTCCTATGCGTTCTGACTTGTTCCGCGACTTGCCAGAAGTGAAATACGATCTGATTGTGTCTAACCCTCCGTATGTGGATGAGGAAGACATGGCGAGCTTGCCTGAGGAATTCCGTCACGAACCTGAAATTGGTTTGGCCGCTGGTTCTGATGGCTTGAAACTAGTACGCCGTATGTTTGCTAACGCACCTAAGTACATGAGTGAAAATGCCATTTTGATTTGTGAAGTGGGTAATTCTATGGTTCACCTGATGGAACAATATCCAAATATCCCATTTACTTGGATTGAATTTGAAAATGGTGGTCACGGTGTCTTCATGTTAACTCGCCAACAGTTAGTGGATTGTGCTGATGAATTCTCGTTGTATCTAGATTAATTTAAGATACTTAGCAATCTAAATGATTTTATAACGCCGACCTTAGGGTCGGCGTTATTTGTTTTTACTCTCTTTGTCGGAGAATAAGGCTTTACATCAATTCGTAATAAAGCGACTATTGAGCCACGAAGAATAGTAATGTTGGTTAGAAACTCATCGCCAAATAGGTTTTTAACCACTTAATTGAGGAACGAATGGCAGGAAATAGTATCGGACAACACTTCCGGGTCACTACCTTTGGAGAAAGTCACGGTATCGCACTGGGATGTATTGTTGACGGGTGTCCACCAGGACTGGAAATTAGCGAAGCCGATTTGCAGGGAGACTTGGATCGTCGTCGTCCAGGCACTTCTCGTTATACCACTCAACGCCGTGAACCGGATCAAGTGAAAATTCTTTCTGGGGTGTTTGAAGGTCAAACGACAGGGACTTCAATCGGGTTACTGATTGAAAACACCGACCAACGCTCTAAAGATTATTCTGAGATTAAAGACAAATTCCGCCCAGGACATGCCGACTATACCTATCATCAAAAATATGGCATTCGCGATTATCGTGGTGGCGGCCGTTCTTCAGCCCGAGAAACGGCGATGCGAGTGGCCGCGGGGGCAATTGCTAAGAAGTATTTAAAGCAAGAATTTGGTATTGAAATTCGTGCTTACCTTTCGCAAATGGGTGACGTGACCATCGATAAAGTCGATTGGGATGAGATTGAAAACAACGCGTTTTTCTGTCCAGATGTCGATAAGGTTGAGCAATTTGATCAGCTTATTCGTGATCTGAAGAAAGATGGCGATTCTATTGGTGCTAAGATTGAAGTCGTCGCTACACAAGTGCCTGTAGGCTTGGGCGAACCCGTCTTTGATCGTTTAGATGCCGACATTGCTCATGCTCTTATGAGTATTAATGCGGTGAAGGGTGTTGAAATTGGTGATGGTTTTGCTGTTGTGAATCAACGAGGCAGCCAACATCGCGATCCACTCAGCCCTCAAGGCTTTGGGAGTAACCATGCTGGCGGTATTCTCGGTGGGATTTCGACCGGCCAAAATATTGTTGCGAGTATTGCACTTAAGCCAACGTCGAGTATTACCGTACCTGGTGATACGATAACCAAACAAGGCGAAGCGACTCAGTTGATTACGAAAGGTCGTCACGATCCTTGCGTCGGTATTCGTGCGGTACCCATTGCAGAAGCGATGTTAGCAATTGTACTGATGGATCATTTATTACGCCATCGCGGTCAAAATGCGAATGTGACGACTGAAACACCGCAAATTTAACCGTCGTTAGTTCGTTACAAAAGGCATCCATTTGGATGTCTTTTTTGTTTCTCCTTTACCTTGGCGAGAAAATCTGGAAAATGCTCTCCGTCTATGTAGACGGAAATTTTATACCCATAAGTCCATGACCCATCAAAATACCGATATTATCCAAATTTTTAATAATACATTTTACGCTGAATACCAAACGCGATTAGAGCTAGGTGGCGATGAGCCGATTTATTTACCGGCAGATGAATCCCATCCAGATCACCGTATTATTTTTGCTCGAGGCTACTATGCTTCAGCATTGCATGAAATTGCGCATTGGCTGGTGGCAGGGCCGGAAAGGCGTTTACTGGAAGATTTTGGTTATTGGTACGAACCTGATGGACGAACTGCAGAAGTGCAGGCCCAGTTTGAAAATGTAGAAGTTCGTCCGCAAGCGTATGAATGGATTATAGCGATGAGCGCAGGATTCCCATTCAATGTCAGTTGCGATAATTTGAACGGGGATTGTGAGCCTGACAGATTAGCGTTCATGCAGCGCGTACATCGTGAAGTGATGGGAATATTAGAACAAGGGTTACCTACTCGGGTGGCACAGCTTTCCCAAGCTTTACGCGAGTTTTATCACACGCCACCATTGTCAGCCGAGCAATTTTTAGTGGCTTAATTTGCCTATAAAGTGGATTAACGAGAAAGATATGATTATTGAATTTGAAGAGAAATTGTTAGATATCATCGATCAACGCATCGCGACTGCTAATGATGATGAGTTGTTTGCTGGTGGTTATTTACGTGGTCATATCTCTTTATCAGCAGCGTCATGTGAAGACGAAAATATCAGTGATGTGGATGTTCTAAAAGAGCGTATTGAAGCAAGTTTGAACGATGCTCGTTCAGAACTGACACCCGCAGATCGAGTGATCGTGAATGAGCTTTGGCAGGAGTTATTGGCGAACGTTTCCGCTTAAAATAGTCAATTAAAGAATAAAAATGGAGCTAATTAGGCTCCATTTTTATTTGGGGCGTAAGAGAACATCAAACACTTCATTTGGGAATATGGTTTTAATTTATAAAAATTGAAGTTTTAAATTTTTGAATAATAACGTGGAAAATTTATGGTTGTTGCAAACCGTAAGTCGGACTAATCTTTTTATATTCAACCATTAACGAGGTTAATCAAATGAAGGTTATCGCTTACGGAGCAAGTACCAGTTCTACTTCCATTAACAAGGCGTTGGCAACATATGCAGCCAACCTTATCCCTGGCGCGGATGTAACCGTGTTAGACATCAACGATTATCCAGTCCCTATGTTTAGTGAAGACAAAGAGAAAGAAATTGGACAAGCAGAAGCCGCCAAAGCCTTTCTCGATGCAATTGCCACCGCTGATGCCTTGGTCATTTCTTTTGCTGAACACAATGGTCATTACCCAGCGGCTTATAAAAATCTATTTGATTGGTCAACTCGTATTGATCAAAAGGTCTTTAAAGATATTCCCGCTGTCTATTTAGCCACTTCACCTGGCCCAGGTGGAGCACAATCTGTTTTAGCTGCCGCAAAAGGGTCAGCGCCTTTCTTTGGTGGTAATGTGAAAGCAACCGTTTCTGTCGCAAGTTTTTACGATAATTTTGATCTCGAAAAAGGTCAGCCAACGAATAGTGCTGTCGCTGATGAGATCAAAGCTGCTGTGGCAAAGTTAAACGCTTAAATAAATAACTAATCACTAAATATGAATAAAAACCCTAATATGTGGGTTTTTATTCTATTTAAATTCCCTCATACCTCTCATTTCTCGTTTTGTCTGATTGACGAAAAACCGAATCTCTTTCATAAATAAATGCACTATACCCATAAAGGATTATAAATATACCCAAGTAACCTCAAGATGCTGTTTCAGCGAGAATTGTTTCGCCCTTAGGCAAGGCACTGATTTGAAGACATAGTCATTCTACGTTGAAAATCAGTCACACAGCCTAGAAGCGAATAAAACTCGCCCTTCGGGAGCTCATCTTGAGGTCATTTGGGTATACAGCTCAGCAACATGTTGTATTTGGACGAAATTTGCTGGGTTACCTACCTATAAAAAAGGAGTACATGTATGTACCAGTCGATCAAACGAGGATTGTTAGTTCTAGCCGCAACATTGTTTGCGCTGCCTGCATTTTCAGCGAGTTATACCATTGGCACCGGGAGTCAAAGTGGAACCTATTATCCGCTAGGTGGCATGTTAGCGAAGGTATGGAGCGAAAATATTCCAGATTTTAATATGCGTGCCGAAGTGACTGCTGCATCGGTGGAAAATACGATTAAGGTGGCAACTGGTAAGCAATTAGTTGGCGTATCGCAAGGTAATGTTGTTTTACAAGCCGCAAATGGACAAAAGCCTTTCCCTCGTAAGATGGGCGTGTCTGTTTTATTCGCTCTGTATCCTAACGTGGTTCAGTTTATCGTGCCTGCTGATTCAGATATTCATTCGATTCAAGATTTAAAAGGCAAAAAGGTCTCATTGGGAGCGCCTGGATCCGGTACTCGTGTAAGTGCGACCAATATTTTGCAAACACTCGGCATTTCTACCAGTGATATTCGCGCTCAATCACTTAATTACACCGCGACGACAAACGCGATTGCTAATGGTCAGATTGATGCGGGAGTGATTGTGGGTAGCCTTGGCGTGGGCGCGATTACAGAATTAGCGTTGACTCACGATGTTCGTATTTTGTCCTTTACTGCCGATGAATTGAAAAAAATCACCGCTGCCAATCCATCTTATATCGAACAGGATGTACCGCAAAATAGTTACAATAAAGTTCCTGCTTTTAAAGCACCTGCAGTATGGAATGTGCTAGTGGTGAACAAAAATCTTGATAACAAACTGGCTTACCAGATGACGAAAATCGCTTTTGAACATATGGATGAGATTCGTAAAGTGATTAATGTTACTCAGTTCACCACCATTGATAATATGAACAAATTAAACGGTATCGCTTTGCATCCAGGCGCGGAGAAATATCGTCAGGAGCAATTTGCTAAGTAGTTCGTGTTTTTATAAATACTATGTTGATCAGCCGTATTCGTACGGCTGATAGCGTTTTTTATGTAATCTAGCCATGTATGATTCCAATTCTATTCATTATCTAATCATTTTTCTGCGTAATAATAGTACTTACTACTATTGGGAATGGTATTAAAACCAATCACTTAGCATCGCGATGATATAGCAGGCTAGACAATATTTACTGACATAATGCATGGAGTTAGCAATGAGTCAGATCAGTACAACAAACCGTAAGACGACGGAGCTAGTTATGGTGATTGCCGCCATCGCTGCGGTCGCTTTTTCTATTTTTCAACTTTGGCAGAGTATTTCTGCACACCTTGCTGCACCTGTATTTCGCCCTGTTCATCTTAGTTGGGTATTGGTATTGGTGTTTTTAACTCACCCGTTATTTAGACCCCAAAAAAATGTCATGGTTTATCTTTCCGGGAGAGCTATTGATCTGGCGTTAATCGTAATTACGTGCTGGGCAACATTGAGAATTGCTGAATTTGATTACGATGACATTAGCTTCTTATTGGATGGTTTACAGCCACTTGATCAATGTGCCGGCGTCGTCATGCTCGTTGCTTTGATGGAGGCCACTCGCCGCACCGTTGGTTGGGTGATGGTGTTTATTGCGGTGCTTTTTCTTGGATATGCGTTATTTGGTGATGCGTTACCAGCGACAGTAGCCAGTAAAGGATTTTCTTTAGAAGAAATTATCCGTTTCCATATTTTTTCCACTAATGGTGTTTATGGCGCGCCATTAGCTATTGCTGCCGGCGTGGTGTTTATCTTTGTTCTGTTCGGCGCTTTTTTACAAGTGACAGGAGCGGGGCAATTTTTTATTGATATGGCCTTTGCGGTTGCGGGCAAATATCGAGGTGGTCCGGCAAAGGCAAGTGTGCTTGCATCTGCTGCATTGGGGTCTATTTCAGGTAGTGCGATAGCGAATACAGTAACGACCGGCGCTTTAACTATTCCTATGATGAAAAAGCTCGGCTATAAAGCAGAGCAGGCGGCGGGGATTGAAGCTGCCGCGTCTACGGGGGGGCAGATTATGCCTCCTGTGATGGGCGCTGGAGCGTTTGTCATGGCGCAATTTACCGGTATTGCCTACAGCGATATCTTGCTCGTTTCCATTGCTCCTGCCATTTTGTATTTTATGTGTACCCTGCTTTACGTCCATTTAATGGCTTGTAAACTCGGCCTAGAAGGGATGAGTAAAACAGAGCAGATGCGTACTGTAATGGCGCAGGGTTGGCACTTTTTAGTGCCATTGGTGCTTATTACTGTCTTGCTGCTCATGAGTTATTCGCCGGTCTTAGTTGGCGTTGCTGGCTGTGTCGCAATATTGGTGGCCGCCATGTTGCGCCGTTCAAGTAGGATTGGACTAAAACCAATTATCTTAGGTATGCGTGAGGGCGCTTTATTAGCGTTACCAATTTCAGTTGCTTGCGCTACAGCAGGTATCGTGGTTGGGGTCGTGGGGCAAACGGGGATTGGACTGCAATTTACGCAGTTTCTTATTGCGATGTCAGGCGGCTATTTGTGGTCGGTATTAGCGCTGATTGCTCTTGCTGCCGTTATTTTGGGAATGGGACTACCTGTTACCGCCGCTTACATTGTTTTATCGATTATGGCGGTACCTGCGTTAATGAAATTTGATGTAGGGCTACTTGCAGCGCATATGATTGTATTTTGGTTATCTCAAACCTCGAATGTGACTCCTCCGATTGCTTTGGCGGCGTTTGCTGGGGCAGGGATCGCCAATGCATCACCGATGAAGTCGGCAGTGCAAGCGTTTAAATTGGCACAGGGTTTCTTTTTAATTCCAGCGATGATGGCATTTTCTGGATTGATCTTTATCGGTGACGAATCTATTTGGCACTTTCTGGTATCGATTATTGCCACTATTACACTGTTCGTTGCCTTTGCTGGTGGCATTGAAGGTCGTTTAGTTAAAGTGTTGAGCCTTCCTGAGCGTTTAATCCTCTTGGTGATGGCATTAACAGTATTATTTGCGACTGATACGATTCGTATTGTGGCGATGTTAGTGGTTATAGGGTTAACTTTCTATAATGCGAGACACCATATTATTGGGAACCCTGCATCTTAAGGTCAGTTGGGGATAAGTAAAAAAGGACCAAATCTGGTCCTTTTCACTTGTTAACGCTCAACGATGGCTTTGCCTTTTCTCAGTTTTCTTACCCACATTCTACTTGGATGGAGGGTTTCTAATACCGAATTTGGTAAGGGTAGTGGCTCTTGGCACATTTGCGCCGCAAGCATTTCTGCCATCAGTGGTGAGGAGCTCAAACCACGCGCGCCTAAACCAAGAAACGCGTATAAATCTGGGTATTGGGCGACCGGCGATACTTGGTTTTCTTCCATATAGTGTAAATTCTGATAGTCAGAGATTATGGTGTCATAGATACCGACATTACCGACAAAAGGGAGATGATCGCGACTGACACAACGCACACCCTGACGAGATTCATTGCTACTGGTATCAGCACGGGTTGCCCATTCTTTACCGGGTAAGCAATGGATTAAACGCTGCGCGTTTTCCTCTTGAGCTTGAGGATCAAACTCGGTATCGGTTTGGCAACGATGATAACTCGCGCCGATACAGTGATGTTGGTTTTTGGGGTTCACTGGTGTCATATACCCGTCGTAGCAGAGAACCGTTTTAAGTGCGCCAATCTGCTCATTGGTTGGAATGTGACTGACCTGACCTTTCACTTTACTCAATGGAATGGCTTGGGTCTGTTCAAATGCATCAAAATGATGCCCTGTCGCCACGACAACCGCTTGATGGTGAAACACCTGTTCGCCATTGGATAGTTGCCATTGCCCATCTTTATGGGTTAAATCGGTCACAGGGCACTGATAACGAGTGCTTAACTGACCACTGGTTTCAAGTTGAGTGATTAAGCCTTGGGTCAACTGTGCAGGTGACAGCCAGCCGCCTAATGGGTAGGAGATAGCAGGCATGCCAATATCAACACCGGTTACACGATCGGTGTCTGCGGGGGTTAATCCGGTTACTAGCTCATGATCGAATTGGTCATTGAGCAGGTGAGATAACTTTTTACTCGATTTCTCATCCCACATTAATTGCGTTACGCCGCACCAGGCGTGATCATATTCGATGGATTTAGCTAATTCAGAAAAACGTTGGTGAGCGTAAAGAAACGCGGGGGCGAAAACGCGCGACACATCTTTATGGTTTCCATTAAGCAGTGGATAGACTGCTCCTTGGCGGTTACCTGACGCACCTTGTGCTGGTTTAGAATCTGCACAGTAAAGCGTCACTTTAATATTGCGTCGTGCCAGTGCCTCAGCCAGAGTTGCACTGGCAATACCGCCACCAATAATGGCGACATCTGATAAGTCGTCAGTGCCATGACGTTCAAACCAAGGTTTGATATTGGTATACGGTGTTTTTTCGTTAAGGCTACCAATGATCATATCGCGTTTTGTGCCGAAACCTTTGTCTTTTTTCATTGTAAAACCAGCTTCAATTAGGCCTCGACGTACAAAACCAGCTGCGGTGAACGTGGCGACAGTACATTCTTGGCGAGCCATTTTGACCATGCCGTTAAATAGCTCCTGATTCCACATCTCAGGGTTTTTACTTGGCGCAAAGCCATCTAAAAACCAAGCGTCGACCAGACCTGTTTTAGGTGTTGGTACACTCGGGAGACAATCTTTAATATCACCAAACCATAAATCTAGCGTGATGGCACCATCGGCAAGGATTATTCTGTGACACTCAGGAACCGCGGGTGGATAGTATTCTTGTAATTGTTTGGCGTAATCAGCCAACTCAGGCCATGATTGATGTGCTTTAATTAAATCATCTTTACTCAGTGGATACTTCTCAAAGCTGATAAAATGTAAAGACTCAACAGAGGAATCTGGATGTTGTGCTTTGAAGGCATCAAACCATTGCCATAAAGCCAAGAAGTTTAATCCGGTGCCAAAGCCAGTTTCGGCAACAACGAAGTGTTTGCGTTCAAAGGTTAACCATCGTTCTGGAAGGTGGTTTTGGGTAAGGAAGACGTAGCGCGTTTCTTCTAAGCCATTAACGTTAGAAAAGTAAACGTCGTCGAATTGGTCTGAGACAGGTGTGCCAGCATCGTTCCAGTCGAGCTGAGCATGTGTAATGGAAGTCATAATCGATGATTTCTATGAAAACAGGCAAAAGATGGTTAAGATTGTACGGATTTATGGGAAAGCTGACCACTTTTGTTATCCTTTCTCTGTTATCATCTAGCTGAATTTTGAATTATAGGAATGTCACATGAAACGAGTCGTAATCACCGGTATGGGGATTATTTCAAGTATCGGTAACAACGTCGAAGAAGTTTTAGCGTCTCTAAAAGCAGGCAAATCAGGTATTACCGCTTCAGAGCAATTTAAAGAGCAAGGCCTTCGCTCTCAAGTGTGGGGCGACCTGAAAATCAACCCTGCTGAACATATTGACCGCAAGCAAATGCGTTTCATGGGTGATGCGGCTGCATACGCATACCTAGCATTAGAACAAGCGATTAATGATTCTGGTCTAGCTCCAGAGCAAGTCTCTAACGACCGTACAGGTATTATCGCAGGTTCTGGTGGTGCTTCATCATTAAACCAAGCTGCTGCTGTGGACACATTACGCGCTAAAGGCGTTAAACGTATCGGTCCATACATGGTGCCACGTACCATGTCTTCAACAGTTTCAGCTTGTTTGGCTACACCATTCAAAATCCGTGGTGTTAACTACTCAATCAGCTCTGCGTGTGCTACTTCTGCACACTGTATTGGTAATGCAATGGAACTTATCCAATTGGGTAAACAAGACGTTGTGTTCGCTGGTGGTGGTGAAGAACTTGATTGGACTCTAACCATGATGTTCGACGCGATGGGCGCTCTATCAACTAAATACAATGAGACACCAGAAAAAGCGTCACGTACTTACGATGCTAACCGTGATGGTTTTGTTATCTCTGGCGGCGGCGGTATGGTTGTGCTTGAAGAGCTAGAGCATGCTTTAGCGCGTGGAGCAAAAATCTACGGTGAAGTTGTCGGTTACGGCGCAACATCTGATGGCTACGACATGGTCGCGCCATCTGGTGAAGGTGCTGTACGTTGTATGAAGATGGCAATGCAAAATGTCGATAGCGTAGATTACGTAAACACTCACGGTACTTCTACTCCTGTTGGTGATGTGAAAGAACTGGGCGCTATTCAAGACGTGTTCGGTGGCAATAGCCCAGCGATCTCTGCAACTAAAGCGATGACTGGTCACGCATTGGGTGCAGCTGGTGTTCACGAAGCTATTTACTCAACGCTAATGCTTGAGCATGGTTTTGTTGCACCAAGCATCAACGTAGAAGAACTTGATGAAGCTGCGCAAGGTCTAGATATCGTGACTGACATGCGTGAGCAAGAGCTAACCACTGTTATGTCTAACAGCTTTGGTTTTGGCGGTACTAACGCAACGCTTATCATCAAAAAATACCAAGCTTAATATATAAGCTGCTCATCATCAGGTAGAAATACCTTATCTACTTTGGTGATTGACTGTATTTATGCCCGTTACCTTTTGGTAACGGGCATTTTTATTCTCGACACTTTGCATGCTTTTTTGCACAATGCCTCCAGTGTCAATGAATAGAAGCAATTATGAAAATACTAATCGATGAAAATATGCCTTATGCCGAGTCACTATTCAGTCAGCTTGGTGAGGTTATTTTAAAGCCTGGACGCACCTTGTCAGCCGAGGATTTGGTTGATATCGATGCTTTAATGATTCGCTCTGTAACGAAAGTAGATGAAGCGCTACTGGCTAAAGCGAATAAACTCAAATTTGTCGGTACTGCTACGGCAGGTATGGATCACGTTGACCAAGAATTACTTGCTGAGCGGGGCATTTTCTTTACTGCTGCTCCTGGTTGTAACAAAGTTGGCGTGGCTGAGTACGTAGTGAGCGTGTTGATGGTATTAGCTCAGCAACAAGGATTTTCAATTTTTGATAAGAAAGTTGGCATCATTGGGGCAGGGCAAGTCGGTAGTTATTTGCATGATTGTTTGACGGGCTTAGGCATTGAGGTTTTTCTTAACGATCCACCTAAGCAAGCTCAAGGCGACACGCGCAATTTTACGCCATTAGCTACACTATTAGAGCAAGCTGATGTGATTACGGTGCATACACCAATTACGACTGATGGTGAATGGCCGACTCATCATATGTTTGATGAAACGGTGCTGAACCAACTACGCGCTGATCAAATTTTAATTAATGCTGCGCGTGGTCCTATCGTCAACAATGACGCGTTAAAACAACGTTTATTGGCCTACGATGGTTTTACTGCAGCGTTAGATGTCTTTGAGTTTGAACCAGAAGTTGATATGGAGCTATTACCTTTGGTCGCTTTCACTACTCCTCATGTTGCAGGATATGGTTTAGAAGGGAAAGCGCGTGGTACAACCATGATTTTTAACTCATACTGCGAGTTTATTGGTAGCGATTTAACTGCTAATGCGAGTGAGTTATTGCCAACAGCACCTGTTCCAACCATGCATCTTTCCCGTGAGTGGGATGAAGCAGCGCTGTTTTCACTGACTCAACTGATTTATGATGTGCGTAAGGATGACGCGCTGTTTAGACGCGAAATTCGTCACCCAGGCGCATTTGATAAAATGCGCAAACAATACTGGGATAGACGTGAATATAGCGCAGTCACTTTGGTAGGTGATGACACATGTGATTTGTCACCACTGGCCAAACTAGGTTTCAATATTGAGGTTAAATAATGAGCCAAGAATTTAATGTTGCGATTTTAGGCGCAACTGGCGCTGTGGGCGAAACCATGATAGAAATTCTGCAGGAGCGTAAGTTTCCTGTCGGTAATTTATATTTATTGGCAAGTGAACGCAGCGAAGGTAAACACTACCGTTTTAACGGCAAAACATTGACCGTTGAAAATGTCGAAGACTTTGACTGGACTCAAGTGCATATTGCCTTGTTCTCTGCTGGTTCTGAGCTTTCTGCTCAGTGGGCACCTATCGCAGCAGATAACGGTGTGGTTGTCATCGATAACACGTCACAGTTTCGCTATGACTATGATGTACCTTTAGTCATTCCTGAAGTGAACCCAACTGCGATCGCTGAATTCCGTAACCGGAATATCATTGCCAACCCAAACTGTTCAACGATTCAGATGTTGGTCGCTTTAAAACCGATTCATGATGAAGTAGGCATTGAACGTATTAACGTAACGACTTACCAATCCGTATCAGGTGCAGGTAAAAAAGGCATTGATGAATTAGCTGGGCAAACAGCGAAACTACTCAATGGTATGCCTGCTGAAAATGAAGCGTTCCGTCAGCAAATCGCGTTTAACTGTATTCCTCAAATCGATGATTTTATGGAAAACGGCTACACCAAAGAAGAAATGAAAATGGTGTGGGAAACAGAAAAGATTTTTGCAGACCAAAGCATTCGTGTGAATCCAACGTGTGTACGTGTTCCTGTCTTTTACGGGCATGCTGAAGCCGTGCATATTGAAACTTGTGCACCAATTGGTGCTGAGCAAGTGATTAACTTACTAGAGCAACAAGAAGGCATCGAGTTATTCCTTGGTGAAGAGTTTCCAACCCAAGTACGTGATGCTGGCGGTAAAGACCATGTAATGGTCGGACGTATTCGTGAAGATATCAGTCACCACAGTGGCATTAACATGTGGGTTGTTGCTGATAACGTACGTAAAGGTGCGGCAACAAACGCTGTACAAATTGCGGAAGTGTTGGTGAGAGATTACCTGTAACGAGATGCTTTTATCGGTATAAAAAAACCACCCGAGGGTGGTTTTTTTTATTTGTTGCCTTTGTGTGCTTTAGGGTTCTCTTTGCAAGAACCATCAGCACATTTGCCGTACAAGTAAAGACTGTGGTTAGTCAATTCTACGTTGTATTCAGCGGCAATTTCACGTTGACGACGTTCGATAACCTCGTCAGAGAATTCAATCACGGCACCACAATCTAGACACACGAGGTGGTCGTGGTGATGTTGTGTTGATAGTTCAAATACAGATTTACCACCTTCGAAGTGGTGGCGGGTCACGATACCTGCATCATCAAATTGGTTTAACACGCGATACACTGTCGCGAGACCAATTTCTTCGCCGAGATCTATCAATTTCTTGTAGAGCTCTTCAGCACTAATATGCTGGCACTCAGGTTGCTGTAATACTTCTAGAATCTTAAGCCTTGGAAGGGTTACTTTAAGACCAGCATCCTTTAGCGCTTGGTTGTTATCTGACATATAGTTTCCCGTTGATGATCTGCAGTAAATAACAGAAGTCAGTGTTGCCCGTATTATAGGTGAGTAGACCAAAACAATAAACCACGAAGTTCAAAGGGTTACTACTGAGTTTCGCGTTAAAAGTCATTTTTGTGCGAAATGTTAAGCAACCAATTCCGTATTTACTCTTAAGCTCATGTAAACTGTTACAGGTATCATTTAGCGTTAGACAACCGATTTTTCGATTGGTTTATTATAGCTAAATATTATAAAACACTAATATTAAATAATTTTTTTAGTAATTCGACTATCTGAGTTCTACCGCGTTATGTGTACGCTTCCTGCTTATTTAGGTGATTAATATTTGCTAACTTTCGTGTTTCTTTTATTTTTAATAGGTTTTACCAATGACATTAATAGGTAACACTTTTTAATTAAAAATAAACACTTCAGTTTAATTGCAAATAAAACTCGTTACAGTTTAGCATTGATTAAAAAGGTTGTGTGCGATGGAGTGCTAAATAACAGTAAAATTTATCGGTGTTTTACCCAAGATCAAATATGCCAGCACCTTCTTAAGGTTTAAGGTTATCTTACCTATATTGTAGTGAATTGAATGTTGTCATTCATTTTTATGGCTATGTTGGGATATATATTCTTCGCATAAGCTAATCCATGCTTCCGCCGTTTTTGAAACATAACGTTCTTTATGCCAAATAACGCCCAAACGCCATTCAATCGAAGGAGTAATGGGCTTCACTAAAACGCCTTGGTCGTGTATTCGCTGGCACAGTGGTTCTGGTAAAAACGCGACTCCAATCCCACTTTTTACCAAGGCCACTAAGAAGTCCCATTGGCTACTGCGTGCTAATACCTGAGGTTCAAAATGGGCTTGACGACATAAATGATGAATATAGTCACTTAAAGTAAACTCTTCAGTATATAAATAAAAAGGCTCATCTTTTAAAGACTCCCAACAAATTGTTTCATGGGAACGCCAGTGGTCATTATCGGGGAGTACAGCATTAACAGAGTAACCATCAAGAGGTAGGTTGGCTAAACAATGATTGTTATTTGGTGTGAGCATCGTCATTGCTACATCTAATTCACCATCAATTAACGCCTGTTCAATTTTTCTTCCACCATATTCCACAATGGTTAATTCAATGTTTGGATACATTTGACGATACCTGCGTATAATTCCGGCATATAAATGGCCGACCATTGGCGGGATCCCTAACCGTAAATGTCCCGTTTTTAGCTCATTTAAATCAATGAGCTCGGCTTTGAGTTGGTCCATTTGTTCAAGGATATGCAATGCTCGTTGGTAAACGACTTCACCACTATCTGTTAACCAAAAACGGCGACCATCTCGATGTAATAGCGGTTGAGTAATGGATTGCTCCAAATTACGAATCATTTTACTGATGGTAGGTTGAGTAACATACAAGCGTTCAGACGCTTTAGTAAAACTTTTTTGATTAACTAATTCGACAAAATAGCGCAGTGCTTTGATGTCCATAACACAACCTTAAACGGATTTTTAATGTATGCCATTTTGGCATGTTTTTGATAATAAAAATTCATTTTATGATGGTTTAGGGCATCCTTATACTGTGATTGAATTCACAAAATGGATATGAATAGCAATGAATAAAATGGGTGGTAGCTTACTGACGATCTTTCAGATTGTCGTGCTTTCAGGGATTTGGTTTGCCGCAGATTATTTGGTTAAATTGCTGCATTTGCCTTTACCATCTAACTTAACAGGAATGTTGCTGTTGCTAATTTTGGTGTTTAGCAAAATGGTTAACGTTAACTGGTTACGTAGAGGGGCGACTTGGTTATTGGCTGAGATGTTGTTGTTCTTTGTTCCTGCTGTCGTGGCTGTGGTGAATTACCAGCAGTTGATGGAACAAGAGGGGTTGCAGATTATCGCAGTGTTAGTGCTTAGCACGATCCTCGTTATCGCAATCACAGCGTTGGTCGTTGATAGAATTTATCGCTTAGAATTGAGTTTGTCACGACGCAAGAGTAACCGTCATGCTTTAGCTAAGGCAGGCCGCTAAAATGGATTTTTTGTCTCATTATGGGTTAGGTGCGCTTTGTTTCATTATGACCGTCTTATTTTACTATGCGAGTAAGTGGGCGTATGGTCATAAACGCACAATTTTTTTAATGCCTCTGTTTTTGTCGCCACTATTATTAGTGCTAGTGGTAATGTGTTTTCATATACCGTATCAATCTTATATTGAGGACTCGCACTGGCTCTTATGGATGCTTGGTCCTGCAACAGTCGCATTTGCTATTCCTGTTTATGATAATCGTGAATTAATCTATCGCCATTGGTTGTCACTTTCTGTTGGTGTTTGCGTGTCGGTATTAGTTGCTGTGAGCAGTACCGTTCTGTTAGCAAGATTGTTTCATTTACCAGAAATTTTGCAACGTAGCTTAGCTATGCGTTCAATTACCACGCCGTTTGCTGTTGAAGCAACGAAGTCGGTAGGTGGAAAAACAGATTTAGCGGCTTTATTTGTGGTGATGACAGGTTTAATTGGGATGGCTGTTGGTGAAGGTATCCTAACGATTTTATCTATCCGTTCTCGATTAGGGAAAGGGGTGAGCCTTGGTGCTTCTGCGCATGGTGCGGGAACGGCGAAGGCTTACCAAATTGGCAGTTCTGAAGGAGTAGTATCGAGTGTAGTTATGATGATTGCTGGCATGGTTACGGTTTTGTTAGCACCATTTCTAGGGCCTATTTTATGGTAATAGGGTAGAGTGCATTCATTCTCGATGAGCAAGAGATCCCCTGCGAGGCAGGGGATCTTTTTATTAATCTTCAAGCTCAGCAAGACACATTTCTTCGTATACTTGGTTTACCCAAGCTGAAACGCGTTGTTCAGTCAATTCAGGTTGACGATCTTCATCGATACATAAGCCGACAAAGTGGTTTTCATCAACAAGTGCTTTAGACGCTTCAAATTCATAGCCTTCAGTTGGCCATTCACCAACAATCGTACCGCCTTTTGCTTCTACGATGTCGCGAATAGTTCCCATCGCATCACAGAAGTATTCAGCGTAATCTTCTTGGTCACCACAACCAAAGATAGCCACTAATTTTGTAGAAAAATCAATTGCTTCTAGTTCTGGGAAGAAATCATCCCAATCGCATTGTGCTTCGCCGTAATACCAAGTAGGGATACCTAAAAGCAGCAGATCAAAATTATCGATGTCTTCTTTACTGCTTTTGGCGATGTCTTGTACGTGAACAAGTTTTTCACCCAGCTTTTTCTGAATCATCTTTGCAACAGCTTCGGTGTTACCTGTATCGCTACCAAAGAAGATACCTACACTTGCCATAAAATCATTACCTTTAAATTGTTATGGGTTGTTTCTCTGCGGTTGTGACCAACTGGTAGCAAACCGTGAGCGACAACTCAGTTGATGCGCGGATATATTATCTACCTTGCAACAACCTGGAAAAGAAAACCATAGAGTTTGATGACAGTTGCGACATGCTTGGTCACAGCATCTATTGACTGTACAAGTCAACCTATATGTCGGTCAACGTAGATTAAGCACTGCACGGTCAAACCGTATGGCTATCCCGGATGTCAATTTTCTGGGCGCACTATACCATTGTTAATCTACAAAGTTAATGTACCGATTATGCCCATTTCTGAGTCAATAATAGCAAACTTAACTCAAGATAAGTTAAGCCTGCAAAAATTTGCGTATTACTCTTAATACTTCAGCGGGTTTTTCTGCGTGTAACCAATGACCGGTTTTGGCCACAACATGCGCTTTAGCATTGGTAAATTGTGCCTGAATAGCGGCTTGATGCTCTGGCATTAGATAGTCAGAGTCTCCACCTTTAATAAACAGTGTGGGAACATCACAAGGGTCGATATTGTCCCATCCGAGAATATGCCAGTAATTTTTTTCCAATGAAGCGACATTAAAGCGCCAGGTCATGGATTGCCCATTGTTGTAGAGAGATTTGCCAATAAATTGGCGCACGCCTTCAATCTCTATGTGCTGGGACAACACATCCATCGCATTGCGGCGGTTGAGTGGTTTGTCTTCAATCACGGCATTAAGACCAGCAAATACATTATCATGACGTCGAGTTTGGTAAGCGACAGGTGCCATGTCTAAAACGATCAAGTGCTGAACTTTTTCTGGGGCAATAGAGGCCAGTTTCATCACCGCTTTCCCACCCATGGAGTGGCCAACTAAAGTGACTGAATGGATATTCAGATGATCGAGCAGTAGGTTGACGTCTTGGGCTAACAGAGCATAATGATGGTCATCGCTGTGGAACGAAAGTCCATGGTTACGCAGATCAACGCTGAGCACCTGATGATCTTTCACAAGGTCGCGGGCAAGCAGACCGAGGTTATCTAAATTACCAAATAAACCGTGGATCAAAACAATGGTGTGACCCTCACCTTCTAGTTTGTAATTGAGAAGTGCTGACATTTTATCTTACTAGTGATTGGTTTAACGTAGAGTCTGAGCGAAGATCTCGCTATAATCCCCCAGAGTTTAAACATTGAGATTGTGAAAAGCGAATGAAAACAATTGAGGTTGATGAGGATCTATACCGTTACATTGCGAGTCAAACCCTACATATCGGGGAAAGTGCTTCCGACATTTTACGTCGTCTACTCCAAGTGGGTGAAGAAAATGTTGCAGAGCCTACCGCAGTCGTAACACAGCCAGAAGTAAAGGCTGACAAAGGTATAGTCGTAAGTAAGGATGCCGCTCAAGAGCACAAAGTTGATAGCGTGAAAGAGATGCGTTCTCTATTGATCTCTGATGAGTTTGCAGGTCTTAAAAAGGCAGTTGATCGTTTTATCCTAGTGTTGTCTACACTTTACCGAATCGATCCTGCGAGTTTCTCTGACGCAATGTCAGTAAAAGGTCGTAAACGGGTTTATTTTGCCGATAATGAACAGACGCTGTTGTCACATGGTCAAACGACCAAGCCTAAGTTAATAACAAACACACCGTTTTGGGTAATTACCAATAATAACACCAGTCGCAAACAGCAAATGGTGGAGCAAGTGATGGTTAGAATGAACTTTCCTGCTGATATTATTGAAAAAGTCAGTCATGCAATTTAGCGGGTTCTGACACAAAACGGACAAAAAATCTGATTAAAACCTCATAATAAACCTTAGAGAGGCCTTATTATGGGGTTTTTGTTTGCGTAATTTTTATATAAGGATGTCGTATGGCTATGCACCCTAGAGCAGGGAAAAAGGCGCTACAGGAAGATTTACATAATATTCCTGCACTTGTAGCGAATTACTTTTTACTTCAACCTGATCCACATAATCCACAGCACAAAGTTGAGTTTGGTACTTCTGGCCACCGCGGTAGCTCTGACAAATCCACTTTTAATGAACATCATATTTTAGCGATTACTCAAGCTGTTGTTGAAGTGCGTGCTGCACATGACACAACAGGCCCAATCTATGTGGGCAAAGATACTCACGCATTATCTGAACCTGCATTTAGTACCGTTGTTGAAGTGCTAATTGCCAATGGTATTGAAGTGATTGCTCAAGAGAATAACGGTTACACACCGACTCCAGGTGTTTCTCATGCGATTTTAACCCATAACCAGAACCACCAACAAAAAGCCGATGGTATTGTTATTACTCCATCACATAACCCACCACAAGATGGCGGTATTAAATATAATCCGGTTCATGGTGGTCCTGCTGAGGCTGAGCTTACTCAAGCAATCCAAGATCGCGCAAACGAATTGATTGCAAATGATTTACAAGAGGTTAAACGCATCTCAATTCATGATGCGAAACAATCCCCACTGTTCCGTGAAATCGATCTAACTCAGCCATACATTGACGATTTAGTTAATGTGGTTGATATGCAAGCGATTCAAAAAGCAAATTTGAAAATTGGTGTTGATCCACTAGGTGGTAGCGGCATTGATTACTGGCGCCGTATTGGTAAACAGTACGACCTTGATTTAACACTGGTCAGTGAAGCGGTTGATCCAAGTTTCCAATTTATGTCGTTGGATAAAGATGGCGTGATTCGTATGGATTGCTCATCACCTTATGCCATGGCTGGACTTTTAGCGCTGAAAGATGAATATGATTTAGCATTTGGTAACGATCCTGACTACGACCGTCATGGCATTGTAACGCCAACCAAAGGCTTGATGAATCCAAATCACTTTTTAGCGGTATGTATTGACTACCTATATCGCCATCGTAGTGGCTGGTCACAAGATGTTGCTGTGGGCAAAACACTGGTTTCCAGTGCCATGATTGATAAGGTTGTCGCTGATTTAGGCCGTGAGCTATGTGAAGTTCCTGTCGGCTTTAAATGGTTTGTGGATGGCCTTTATAGTGGCCGCTTCGGTTTTGGTGGTGAAGAAAGTGCTGGGGCGTCATTCCTTCGTCTAGATGGCACTCCGTGCTCAACTGATAAAGATGGCATCATCTTATGTCTGCTAGCGGCTGAAATTACCGCTGTTACAGGTAAGAACCCTCAGCAATATTATAATGAGCTGGCTGCTAAGCACGGTGACTGTTACTACAGCCGTTTACAAGCTGTGGCTAATGGCCCGCAAAAAGAGGTGTTGAAGAAACTTTCTCCAGAGATGGTATCTGCTCAAACACTGGCTGGTGATGCGATTACAGCACGACTTACTCATGCTCCAGGTAATGGTGCAGCGATTGGTGGTTTGAAAGTGACCACTGAATTCGGCTGGTTTGCTGCTCGCCCGTCAGGTACGGAAGATATTTACAAGATTTATTGTGAGAGTTTCAAAGGTGAAGAACATCTAAAATTGATTGAGAACGAAGCTCAATCAATTGTGAATCAAGTCTTTAAAGACGCTGGTTTATAGTAAACTGAGCTTTTAATCGTAAAGTAGAAAGAGGCGTAGTACGCCTCTTTTTTTATATCAATTGATCTTGTTCCCTGTAGTTGGCCATGAGTCGGGAACGATAAACCAAAATTTGCCATTGCTATCTTGGCAGTGAACGAAGCCTTTGGCATCACCATGATATTCTGGAGATTGAGCATCTGCACCCGTTAACCATTGATGTTTTTCAAGTAGATAGAGTGGTGTGGTGATTCTTTGTTGTTGAGATTGATAGCACCAATACCCCTGAATTTGGTCTGTGTTAATCGTAATGTTTAGGCATTGCTGAGGCACTGTTTCGGGCTCAAAAGGGTTGGTATAGAGCCGCCCTTGCATCAAAAGGTGCTGAGTAGGATCGGTGAATTCAGGATAAGCCTGAATAAACGCAGACGATTGAGAAAAGGGTAACTGTTTATTGAGCATATGGTTAAGTTTAAGATCTAGGCGATCTTGCGCGTTTGGACCATACCAATAGCCTTGATGAAGTAAGTAAAATTTAACAGCCACTTCCCAGTGTTCTAGTTGGCCCTCCGTGGTGCGTAATACGAAATCAACCGCGCCTAGTGTGCGACCCTCTTGGTTAATTTGCAGCTCTTCATAGATATCTTGATATTTTGCATGCTGGTGGAAAAGTTCTGCACATAAAAATTGGTACAGAAAGCCCAGTCGTCGGTTACCCGTGTATTCGTTCTTCAACATGGTGGTGTTTGAAGTAAAAGGCGAATGGGATTCTACGGGAGCGTTCCCCTTTAATAAGCAGGGCGTAGAAATTATCCATTGGGCGAGTTGCTGTAAGTTCATCATTACTAATCTAGTTTGGGTATTACACTAAATTGTTATAACCTGCACGTTAAACGGATGCAATGGAAGAAAACCATGAATAACTTACAACTTGAGACATTACTCAACGAGACATTGTCTCCCGAACAGATCAAAGATTTCGGTCCAAATGGCTTACAAATAGAAGGTAAAGCCGAGGTAAAAAAAATTATTACTGGGGTGACCGCCTCTCAAGCCCTGATTGAACGGGCGATTGAAGAAAAAGCAGACGCGCTGTTGGTTCACCATGGCTACTTTTGGAAGAATGAATCTCAACCTATTCGAGGAATGAAAGGTCGTCGCATTCGTAGCTTGATCCAAAATGATATTAACCTTTACGGTTATCATTTACCCTTAGATATTCACCCTGTTCTGGGCAATAATGCGCAGCTTGCTCAATTGTTGGATATCAATGTGGAAGGTGGCCTAGAAGGTCACCCTCAATCGGTGGCTATGTTTGGCTCATTTGCTAAAGCGATGACGGGGCAAGAATTAGCGCAAAAAATTGAAACCGTATTAGCGAGAGCACCATTACATATTGCCCCAGACAATGCTGATAAACTGATCAAAACCGTCGGTTGGTGTACTGGTGGTGGTCAGGGCTTTATCGATATGGCTGCTGATCATGGGTTAGATGCTTTTATTTCTGGTGAAATTACCGAACGAACGACATATACCGCTCGAGAGTGCGATATACATTACTACTCTGCAGGTCATCACGCCACAGAGCGTTATGGGGTAAAAGCGTTAGGGGAATGGCTAGCGAAAGAGCATGGATTGGATGTGACATTTATCGACATTGATAATCCGGTGTAAGCCGCAAGATCTTGCTATAACCATCTGGTATAAAAAGAAAAGCCTCCTTGATTAACTAAGGAGGCTTTATTTATATCCACTACGTTTCAGATGATAGTTTTGCTATCTACCTGCTCATTCTTTACGGCTTTGTAGTGGTACAAAATCACGCATTGTATGACCAGAATAAAGTTGACGTGGGCGACCGATTCGGCTGCCTGGGTCATTGTGCATTTCGTTCCAGTGCGCAATCCAACCAATGGTACGAGACATCGCGAAGATAACCGTAAACATTGATACTGGAATACCGATTGCTTTCAGAATAATACCTGAGTAGAAATCGACGTTTGGATACAGTTTTTTATCGATAAAGTAGTGATCAGATAGCGCAATACGCTCTAACTCCATGGCCACGTCTAACAGTGGATCTTGAATGTTGAGCTCTTTCAAAACGTCATGGCAAGCTTCACGCATCACAGTTGCTCGAGGGTCATAGTTTTTGTAAACGCGGTGACCAAAGCCCATTAGGCGGAATGGGTCATCTTTATCTTTTGCTCGAGCGACATACTCTGGAATTTTGTCTACAGAGCCAATTTCTTCCAGCATATGTAGGCACGCTTCATTGGCACCACCGTGGGCTGGGCCCCAAAGAGATGCGATACCCGCAGCAATACAAGCAAATGGGTTCGCACCAGAAGAACCGGCGAGTCGAACGGTCGATGTCGATGCATTTTGTTCATGGTCTGCATGCAATGTGAAAATCTTATCCATAGCGCGCGCTACGATCGGATTCACCTCATATTCTTCACACGGTGTTGCAAACATCATATGCAAAAAGTTTTCTGCATAGGTTAGGTCATTACGTGGATAGATGAATGGCTGACCAACCGAATATTTGTAACACATCGCGGCAAGCGTTGGCATTTTAGATAACAGACGATACGCGGCGATTTGGCGGTGTGATGCGTTGTTAATATCTAATGAGTCGTGATAAAAAGCCGCAAGAGCACCAACAACACCACACATAATAGCCATAGGGTGTGCGTCACGACGAAAGCCATGGAAGAAACTTGCGATTTGTTCATGAACCATTGTATGGCGTGCAACAGTATAGGTAAACTCATCGTATTGCTCACGAGTTGGTGCCTCGCCGTACAACAAGATGTAACAGACTTCCAAGTAATCAGCGTTGTTTGCTAACTGATCGATCGGATAACCACGGTGGAGCAGAACACCTTTATCTCCATCGATATAAGTGATTTGAGATTCACAAGATGCAGTGGCAAGAAAACCTGGGTCAAACGTGAAATAGCCGCTTGCACCCAATCCTCGAACATCGATTACCTGAGGGCCGAGGCTCCCATCGATAATCGGCAGCTCGATTGGCGCTTTGCCTTCGATATGAAGGGTCGCTTTCTTATCTGCCATAACAATCTCCTTTGTTTATTTATTGTGTAGTCCGTCCAGGATGTTTGTGCCTGAACTATTTACGACCGATCCTAAGTAAAGTCAATTTTTCTCCCTTGTAGTGTGCACTTACTTGGATTTTTCATAAATGGAAAGTTAAAAATCTGTGCTAAGTAACAAAAATTGTTACATCCATTGTACTAAAATGTAGCGAGTCCTATATTGGCTAAGTAAATGAAGATAAAAGCCTTATTAATTCTAGCCTGAACAATCATTTTTTTTCTTTTTTTAGTCTGGAATTTTTGCACTAGTTAATCACTATTACGTTCTATTGTGTGGATAATTGTTAATTAATTGTTGCGAAATATAAGCTTTGTGTCTGATTTTTCTTCAATAACTATAAATGCTCAATGGAGCTGAGTGAGCAAGCCCGTGAAAGAAAGAAAGTTACGTCCTGTAAATTTAGATCTACAGACCATTCGCTTTCCGATCACCGCAATAGCATCTATTTTGCACCGTGTCACCGGTGTCATTATGTTTGTTGCGGTCGGAATTCTGCTTTGGTTACTCTCCTTATCTTTATCCTCCCCAATGGGCTTTATGGATGCGAATGAAATTATTGATAGTTTCATCGTTAAATTCATCCTATGGGGTATTTTGACAGCTTTGGCCTACCATATTGTAGTGGGTATTCGCCACCTCATGATGGATATGGGCTATTTCGAAGAGCTGGATACTGGTGCGTTGAGTGCGAAAGTGAGTTTCGGTATCACTATCGTACTCGCTGTGCTAGCAGGAGTATTGGTATGGTAAAAAATGTTTCATCCCTAGGTCGTAATGGGGTGCACGATTTCTTATTGGTTCGTGGTACCGCCATTATCATGACTTTGTATGTCATATACATGGTCTGTTTCTGCGCCTTTACTGATATCACTTATGTTTCGTGGACTTCCTTCTTTAGTGGAACGTTTACGAAAGTCTTCACTATGCTGGCGTTGGTTTCGGTTCTTATCCATGGCTGGATCGGGCTATGGCAAGTACTGACCGATTACGTCAAATGCGCGAAACTGCGGAGCCTACTTCAATTAGTGGTCATTGCAGTATTACTTGGCTATTTCTTTTCCGGCCTTTTCGTTTTGTGGGGTGTATAAGTGACTATTCCAGTTCGTGAATTCGACGCCGTTGTGATCGGCGCAGGTGGTGCAGGTATGCGTGCTGCACTGCAAATCTCTGAACAAGGCCTGACTTGTGCTTTGTTATCAAAAGTGTTTCCAACTCGTTCTCATACTGTTTCAGCTCAAGGTGGCATTACGGTTGCTTTGGGTAATTCCCATAAAGATAACTGGGAATGGCACATGTATGACACAGTCAAAGGTTCCGACTACATCGGGGACCAAGATGCGATTGAATACATGTGCAAGCATGGTCCTGAATCAGTAATTGAATTAGAAAAAATGGGTTTACCATTTTCTCGATTTGAAAACGGAACAATTTACCAACGTCCATTTGGTGGACAATCAAAAGAATTTGGTGGCGAGCAAGCGGCGCGCACTGCTGCTGCTGCGGACCGTACCGGTCACGCATTGCTGCACACGCTGTATCAACAAAATATCAAGCATAAAACCACCATTTTCTCTGAATGGTATGCCTTGGATCTGGTGAAAAACCAAGATGGTGCCATCATGGGGTGTACCGCCATTTGTATGGAAACAGGTGAAATTTCTTACTTTAAATCTAAAGCAACCGTATTAGCGACAGGTGGTGCGGGGCGTATTTACGCATCAACCACTAATGCTCATATCAATACGGGGGATGGCGTTGGAATGGCGCTGCGTGCTGGTGCTCCAGTGCAAGACATGGAAATGTGGCAATTCCACCCAACCGGTATTGCTGGTGCGGGGGTCTTAGTCACAGAAGGGTGTCGCGGTGAAGGTGGTTACCTGCTCAACAAAGACGGTGAACGTTTTATGGAACGTTACGCGCCACGTGTGAAAGACTTAGCTGGTCGTGATGTGGTTGCTCGTTCTATGATGCAAGAAATTCGTGAAGGCCGCGGTTGTGAGGGACCTTGGGGAACACACATTAAGTTGAAATTGGATCACTTAGGTCGTGATGTTCTTGAGTCTCGCCTGCCAGGTATTTGTGAATTATCTCGTACGTTTGCTCACGTTGATCCAGTGAAAGAACCAATCCCAGTCATTCCGACTTGTCACTACATGATGGGCGGTATACCAACCCAAATTTCAGGACAAGCTTTAAAGCAAACCAGTTCTGGTGATGATGTTGAAATCCAAGGCTTGTTTGCCTGCGGTGAAATTGCGTCTGTTTCAGTTCACGGAGCTAACCGTTTAGGTGGCAACTCCTTGCTTGACCTCGTTGTATTTGGCCGTTCAACTGGTTTACATCTTGGCGAAACATTGGCAGCTCATGCTGAATCCCGTCCTGCATCTGAATCTGATATTGAAGCGTCTTTATCTCGAGCCATGCGTTGGGAAAATAGCACCGGTGGTGAAGACCCTGCGCAAATCCGTAAAGACCTACAACAGTGTATGCAACATAACTTTTCTGTATTCCGCGAAGGGGCTGCAATGGCCGAAGGGCTGGAAGAGTTGAAGCAAATTCGTGAACGTTTAGAAGACGGACACCTTGCAGATAAGTCAAAAGAGTTCAATACTCAACGTGTTGAATGTCTGGAATTGGATAACTTAATGGAAACCGCATTCTCTACAGCGGTAGCGGCTAACTTCCGCACTGAAAGTCGTGGTGCTCATGCGCGATTCGACTTTACAGAGCGTGATGATGAAAACTGGTTATGTCACTCAATTTTCAATCCTGAAACGGAAGAAATGAGTAAACGCCATGTGAACATGCAGCCAATTTCCCGTGATGCATTTCCACCAAAAGTACGTACATATTAAGGGAGGGCTAACTTATGAAACTTAACTTCTCTTTGTACAGATATGATCCAGATAAAGACAACAAACCGTATATGAAAGACTATTCCCTTGAAGTAGACGAGGGTTCAGATATGATGGTGCTTGATGCATTGATTTTGCTTAAAGAACAAGATCCTAGCATTGCGTTCCGTCGTTCTTGCCGCGAAGGTGTTTGTGGCTCGGATGGTCTAAATATGAACGGGAAAAACGGATTGGCTTGTATTACGCCATTATCTGCCCTCGCGGACAGTAAAAAGATCGTAATTCGACCTCTTCCTGGACTACCAGTGATTCGCGATCTGATCATCGATATGACTCAGTTCTACGATAACTACGCAAAAGTGAAGCCGTTCCTTATGTCTGATGGCGACTTACCACCATCAAGGGAGCATTTGCAGTCCCCTGAAGAAAGGGCGCATTTAGACGGTTTGTACGAATGTATTATGTGTGCATGCTGTTCGACTTCTTGTCCATCATTTTGGTGGAACCCAGATAAATTTATCGGTCCTGCTGGTTTGTTAGCGGCTTATCGTTGGCTCATTGATAGTCGAGATACAGCCACAGACGAGCGTTTGTCTGAGCTTGATGATGCGTTTAGTGTATTCCGTTGCCACGGCATCATGAATTGCGTAAGTGTATGTCCGAAAGGTCTCAATCCGACCAAAGCGATCGGGCACATCAAATCGATGTTGCTTAGCCGGTCGGTGTAACAAAATACAGCAGGCTTTCGAGCCTGCTTCTTATACCAATCACGGAGATTGGTATAACAATAGCTCGGCGAAAGACCGCAGCAACTGTAAACTACTGGTAAAGGGAAAATGATGCACAACGGCGTGATGAAGGCATGGCTCGAGTCTTCACACTTGGCTGGCGCCAATGCAACTTATGTAGAGGAACTCTACGAAACGTATCTAAGTGATCCCGAATTGGTAAGTGAGGAATGGAGACGTGTGTTTGAAGGGTTGCCTATGCAACCTGACAATGTGGTTGAACAATCACATACGCGCATCCGTGATTACTTCCGGCGACTCGCTCAAGAGACTAAGCATTACAGTGTCCAAGTTAGTGATCCTGAAGTCGATGCAAAACAGGTAAAAGTACTCCAGCTTATAAACGCGTACCGTTTCCGCGGTCACGAAGCTGCTCAATTGGACCCTCTTGGATTATGGCAGCGTCCGCCTGTGGCGGAATTAGAACCAGCTTTCCATAATCTAAACAATGATGACATGGAAGAAACTTTTAACGTAGGCTCGTTCGCCATTGGCAGCGATACGATGCA
Source organism: Vibrio eleionomae (assembly GCF_009874545.1). Taxonomy (NCBI): domain Bacteria; kingdom Pseudomonadati; phylum Pseudomonadota; class Gammaproteobacteria; order Vibrionales; family Vibrionaceae; genus Vibrio; species Vibrio eleionomae. Next base: position 80,755 of record NZ_WEKT01000003.1, read on the forward strand.
GTTAAAAGATATTTATCAATCACTCAATAATATTTACTGTGGTCCAGTAGGTGCAGAATACATGCACATTACTGACACAGAACAAAAGCGTTGGATTCAACAGCAAATCGAACCGATTAACGGGCATCCCCAATTTAGCCTTGACGAGAAAAATACGTTTCTTGAAGAGTTAACGGCTGCAGAAGGGCTAGAACGTTATTTAGGTGCGAAGTTCCCAGGTGCTAAACGCTTTTCGTTGGAAGGGGGCGATGCTCTTATTCCAATGACCAAAGAATTAATCCGTTATGCAGGTTCAAAAGGCATGCGAGAAGTGGTTATCGGTATGGCTCACCGTGGTCGCTTGAATATGTTGGTGAACGTGCTCGGTAAAAAACCGCAAGGCTTATTCGATGAATTCGCTGGCAAGCATGATGAAACATGGGGTACTGGTGATGTGAAATATCACCAAGGTTTCTCGGCTGATTTCGCCACTGAAGGTGGTGATGTTCACTTGGCGCTTGCGTTTAACCCATCTCACCTAGAAATCGTTAACCCCGTGGTTATGGGGTCGGTACGAGCTCGTCAAGATCGTTTAGGTGATAAAGAAGGCGCCAAAGTTCTGCCAATTACCATCCACGGTGATTCGGCGATCGCAGGGCAGGGCGTTGTGGCTGAAACATTTAATATGTCTCAAGCTCGTGGCTTCCGAGTTGGTGGTACGGTTCGTATCGTTATCAACAACCAAGTGGGGTTCACAACGTCTAATCCTACTGACACTCGTTCAACTATGTACTGTACCGATATTGCAAAAATGGTGCAGGCTCCTATCTTCCATGTCAATGCTGATAACCCAGAGGCTGTAGCCTTTGTAACGCGTATTGCACTGGACTACCGTAATACTTTTAAACGCGATGTTGTTATCGATTTAGTGTGTTATCGCCGCCACGGCCATAACGAAGCTGACGAGCCAAATGCAACGCAGCCTTTGATGTATCAAAAAATCAAGAAACACCCAACACCTCGGAAATTATATGCTGATGTATTAATGGATCGTGGTGAGAGTGATATTGAAACAGCAACTCAGTTAATTAATGAGTATCGAGATGCGCTGGATCACGGTGAAGTCGTGGTGAAAGAGTGGCGTCCAATGACCATGCATTCAGTGGATTGGGAACCGTACCTCAATCACGACTGGAACATGGAATGGCAAAATCAATTCGATTTCGAGCGTCTTAAAGAATTGGGTAATCGTCTATGTACTTGGCCGGAAAGCCATAAATTGCAAAGTCGAGTAGCCAAAATTTATGAAGATCGCCGTGCTATGGTGTCGGGCGAAAAAATGCTGGATTGGGGGATGGCCGAAATTTTTGCATATGCCACGTTAGTGGATTATGGCAAGCGTATCCGTTTATCTGGACAAGATTCCGGCCGTGGCACGTTCTTCCATCGTCATTCAGTACTGCATAATCAAACTGATGCGAGCACTTATGCGCCACTTAAGCATATTCATGATAAACAAGGTCCATTCCAAGTGATTGACTCGGTATTATCTGAAGAAGCGGTACTCGCGTTTGAATACGGTTATGCGACGGCGGAACCTAGTGGCTTAACGATCTGGGAAGCGCAATTTGGTGATTTTGCCAACGGTGCTCAGGTTGTCATTGATCAATTTATCTCTTCTGGTGAGCAGAAATGGGGCCGTTTATGTGGCTTAACAATGTTGCTACCACATGGATATGAAGGCCAGGGGCCTGAACACTCTTCTGCTCGTTTAGAGCGTTATCTACAGCTTTGTGCTGAGCAAAATATTCAAGTCGTGGTGCCATCAAGTCCGGCGCAGGTCTATCATATGCTCCGTCGTCAGGTGGTACGCCCTATGCGTCGACCACTGATAGTGATGTCACCTAAGTCTTTGTTGCGTCATCCATTATGTGTTTCTAGTTTAGATGAACTCGCCAACGGTAATTTTATGCCAGCGATAGGTGAGGTCGACGAATTAGATCCTGCTAAAGTCAAACGCGTAGTGTTCTGTTCTGGCAAAGTGTATTACGACTTACTTGAGCAGCGTCGGGCGAATGAGCAAGACGATGTCGCCATCATTCGTATCGAACAGCTTTATCCGTTCCCTATTGATCATGTTCGAGAACTGATAGCGCCATACACCAATGTTGTCGATTATGTTTGGTGTCAGGAAGAGCCACAAAACCAAGGTGCATGGTATTCAAGTCAGCACAATTTCGTTGCAGCGATTCCTGATGGAGCAAAATTGAAATATGCGGGCCGTCCAGCTTCTGCTTCTCCAGCAGTAGGTTATATGTCGGTACACTTGAAACAACAGAAAGCATTAGTTGAAGACGCATTGACGATCAATTAAGAACTAGAAGAGAAAGGAAGACCAAAAGATGACAATAGAAATTCTGGTTCCAGATTTACCTGAATCTGTAGCCGATGCGACCGTGGCTACATGGCATAAAAAAGCGGGTGACCCAGTCGATCGCGACGAAGTCATTGTTGAAATCGAAACCGATAAAGTCGTATTAGAAGTGCCTGCGCCAGAAGCTGGCGTGATGGCAGAAATCGTTGAAGATGAAGGCTCCACCGTGCTTTCTAAACAGCTGCTTGCACGTCTCAAACCGGGCGTAGTAGCTGGTGAACCAACCAAAGATAAAGCGGAATCAGCAGAGCCTTCTCCAGACAGCCGTCATAAGACATCGCTCACTGAGGAAAGCAATGATTGGCTAAGCCCAGCAGTTCGTCGTTTACTTGCTGAAAATAATCTAGAAGCGAGCGATGTGAAAGGAACGGGCGTTGGTGGACGTATTACACGCGAAGACGTTGATTCGTATCTTGCTAAGAAAGCGAAAGCAGCACCTGCGACGAAAGAAGCAGAACCGATTGCGCCCGTCGCTTCTGGTCGCAGTGAAAAACGTGTGCCTATGACGCGTTTACGTAAACGTATTGCAGAGCGTCTGTTAGAAGCCAAAAACAGTACAGCAATGCTGACTACGTTTAACGAAGTAAACATGAAACCGATTAAAGATCTGCGTAAGCAGTATCAAGATCTGTTTGAGAAAAAACATGATATCCGTTTAGGTTTTATGTCTTTCTATGTTAAGGCGGTCACAGAAGCACTGAAGCGTTATCCAGAAGTGAATGCGTCACTTGACGGTGATGACATTGTGTACCACAACTTCTTTGATATCAGTATTGCCGTATCGACTCCTCGTGGGTTGGTAACACCGGTATTACGTGATACTGACACATTGAGTCTGGCTCAAATCGAGAAAGGCATTAAAGAACTTGCGCTAAAAGGGCGTGACGGCAAATTGACAGTGGATGAATTGACCGGAGGTAACTTTACTATTACTAACGGTGGTGTATTTGGTTCATTGATGTCTACGCCAATCATTAACCCGCCACAAGCAGCAATTTTAGGTATGCACAAGATTCAAGACCGTCCAATGGTTGTTGATGGCAAAATCGAAATCTTGCCAATGATGTACCTAGCTCTGTCTTATGACCACCGTTTGGTTGATGGTCGTGAATCAGTAGGTTTCCTAGTAACCGTAAAAGAATTGCTAGAAGATCCTGCGCGCTTACTTCTTGATGTATAAATGTTTATACGTTTAGATTTCTAGACGTCTAAAACTTTTCGGGTTAGACTAGCTCAACGTCTAACCCGGTTAAGTCACTGAAAAGTGGCGCTCATCTGAGTCTCCCTACAAGACGTGAAGCCCTGTTTACAGGCGCTATGGATAAAAACGAACAGACGGAACAACACAATGAATTTGCATGAATATCAAGCCAAACAGCTGTTTGCAGAGTTCGGACTGCCAGTACCTGAAGGTTATGCCTGCGATACTCCACAAGAAGCTGCTGAAGCTGCTGGTAAGATCGGTGGAAGTAAGTGGGTCGTAAAATGTCAGGTGCATGCTGGTGGCCGTGGTAAGGCAGGCGGTGTCGAACTGCATGATAACAAAGAAGGTATCCGTGATTTTGCGCAAAAGTGGCTAGGTAAAAACCTAGTGACCTATCAAACAGACGCAAATGGACAACCTGTTTCAAAAATTCTTGTTGAAGCGGCTTCCAACATCGCGAATGAGCTCTATCTCGGTGCTGTTGTCGATCGCTCTACACGGCGTATCGTGTTTATGGCATCGACAGAAGGTGGTGTGGAAATTGAAAAAGTAGCGGAAGAAACTCCAGAACTGATTCATAAAGCAGCGATTGATCCGTTAGTAGGGCCTCAGCCATATCAAGGTCGTGAATTGGCGTTCAAGCTTGGGCTTGAAGGTGACCAAATTAAACAGTTTACTAAGATTTTCCTTGGGTTAGGCAATATGTTTACCCAATATGATCTCGCTCTGCTAGAGATCAACCCATTGGTGATTACAGGCGAAGGCAATTTATTGTGCCTAGACGGTAAGATCAATATCGATTCCAATGCGTTATATCGCCAGCCAACATTACGCGATATGCACGACACGACTCAAGAAGATGCTCGCGAAGCTCATGCCGCAAAATGGGAACTTAACTATGTTGCGCTTGATGGCAATATTGGCTGCATGGTCAACGGCGCGGGTTTAGCAATGGGGACGATGGATATCGTAAACATTCATGGTGGTCATCCTGCTAACTTTTTGGATGTTGGCGGCGGCGCGACGAAAGAGCGCGTTACGGAAGCATTTAAAATCATTCTTTCTGATAACAATGTCAAAGCGGTATTAGTGAATATCTTTGGTGGTATCGTTCGTTGTGATTTAATCGCAGAAGGGATTATTGGAGCAGTAGAAGAAGTTGGCGTCAAAGTACCAGTAGTAGTACGCCTTGAAGGGAATAACGCAGAACTCGGTGCGAAAACATTGGCCGACAGTGGCTTAAATATTATTGCAGCCACTTCGCTTACCGAAGCTGCAGAAAAAGTTGTTGCGGCAGCGGAGGGTAAATAATGTCAATTCTTATCGATAAATCGACTAAAGTCATCTGTCAGGGATTTACTGGCGGACAAGGGACATTTCACTCTGAGCAAGCGCTCGACTATGGTACGCAACTTGTTGGCGGCGTTTCACCTGGTAAAGGTGGCACTAAACATTTAGGTTTACCTGTGTTTAATACTGTCCGTGAGGCGGTTGAAGCGACAGGTGCGAACGCATCTGTGATTTATGTACCCGCTCCTTTCTGTAAAGATGCAATATTGGAAGCCGTCGACTCAGGTATCAAACTGATCGTCACCATTACTGAAGGTATTCCAACGCTAGATATGTTAGACGTTAAAGTACGTTTAGATGAAGCGGGTGTACAGATGATCGGTCCTAACTGTCCGGGAGTCATTACGCCGGATGAATGTAAGATTGGTATCATGCCTGGACATATTCATAAGAAAGGTAAGGTGGGCATCGTATCTCGCTCCGGTACTCTAACTTATGAAGCAGTAAAACAAACAACGGATGAAGGTTTCGGCCAAACAACCTGTGTTGGTATCGGTGGTGACCCAATCCCGGGCTCTAATTTCATTGATATTTTGGCGCTGTTTGAAAAAGATCCAGAAACTGAAGCGATTGTGATGATCGGTGAAATTGGTGGTACGGCTGAAGAAGAAGCAGCGGCATACATCAAAGAGAATGTGACTAAACCTGTCGTCTCATATATCGCGGGTGTGACTGCGCCTCCGGGTAAACGTATGGGTCATGCTGGAGCTATTATTTCTGGTGGGAAAGGGACTGCGGATGAAAAATTTGCAGCACTTGAAGCCGCGGGCGTTAAGACCGTGAAAAGCCTAGCTCAAATCGGTAGCGCATTGCGTGAAGTGACCGGCTGGTAATCTTCTAACCAAATGGTTGTGAATACCTAAAACCCTAAGCAATGCTTAGGGTTTTGTTTATTCAGGCTTTACGTTTTACTAAGTGACTTAAGATAAAGAGTGCCGCTGCACTGATCACCACCGATGGGCCAGCGGGAGTATCATAATGCCAAGAAAGGGTGATACCACTAAGCACACTTACACAACCGATTAACGAGGCAAACAATGCCATTTGTTCTGGGGTCGAAGCTAAACGCCGTGCGCCAGCTGCAGGAATAATAAGGAGAGATGTCATAATCAGCGCCCCCACAAATTTCATACCCACAGCAATCACAGTACCAATAAGTAGCATTAAGATGAGGCGCATTAAATCGACGTTAATGCCATCGACTGTCGCTAAATCTTCATTAATGCTGCTTGAAAGTAGTGGCCGCCAAAAGTAATAAAGTAAGGCCGCGACAATAATGACGCCAGACCAAATAAAGGTCAGGTCAGTCGGTGTGACTGAAAGCAGATCGCCAAAGAGATAACTCATCAGGTCGATACGAACATTATCAAGAAAACTGACAGCGATGAGCCCTAGTGACAGGGAACTATGTGCCAGAATACCTAATAAGGTATCGGTAGCGACCAGTTTTTGGCGCTGCATGACCACTAGTACGACGGCAAGCCCAAGGCAACACACTAATAAAGCAAGGTAAAGGTTAATATCGAACAAGAAACCTAATGCGATGCCGAGTAAGGAAGCGTGAGCTAAGGTATCGCCAAAGTAGGACATTCGGCGCCAAACCACAAATGAGCCTAGAGGCCCAGAAATGAATGCGATACCAAGTCCTGCCAATATCGAAGGTAGAAGAAACTCAATCATGTTGATGATGCCCGTGATCATGAGAGTGGCAATGATCGCCATCGCCACTGACGGGGTTACCCGATAAGTCATGATGATGATGATTGTGATGGTGCTGATAAAATGCGAGGTTTTCTTGAGTTTGGCGACCAAACAAAGAAAGGTACTCAGGGTGCTGAGTGATGGCTTCTGGTGTACCAGAACAACAGATATGATGCTGCAGACACACTACGTCATCGGTTTGAGCCATGACCAAATGTAAGTCATGGGATACCATAAACACTGCACATTGAAAACGAGAGCGAATATCGTTGATTAATGCGTACAGATCTATTTGTCCTTGAACATCAACACCTTGTGCGGGTTCGTCTAGTACTAATAACTGTGGGCGAGGGAGTAAGGCTCGAGCAATCAGTACGCGTTGGTTCTCTCCACCGGAAAGCTGATGCATGTCATTATGAAGTAAATGTTCAGCACCAACTAAACGCAGGGCTTGCTGAATTTCACTCGCGCTAAAACGGCCTGCAAGTTTAAGAAAACGTTCGACGGTTAACGGGAGTGTTTCGTTGAGCTTTAATTTCTGTGGAACATAGCCAATTTTAAGATTTTTTGCTCGGCTAACGACACCTGAATGGGGCTTTAATAGATTAAGTAGCACTTTAACTAATGTGGATTTTCCCGCGCCATTTGGTCCGATTAGGGTAGTGATTTTGCCTTGCTCTATAGTTAGAGATATATGGTCTAAGACATGTTTTTGATTGTAAGTGACACAAATATTTTGTAACTCAATAAGAGTCGGCATGAAAGAAACTCATTTGCTAAGACATGATGTTATAATGTAACATCTCGGCAATTTTTTCGCTACAGGTTAGAATTCAAATATGTTAGCTAGACTCTTATTGACGGTCACTTTGCTGGTTATTTCAGCAACATCATGGGCGAATGGTATCTTAACCAGCATTAAACCCATTCAATTGATTACCAACGAGCTCACTCAAGGTATTGAGACACCGGATGTGTTACTTGGTACTAACGCTTCTCCGCACGATTATGCTTTACGTCCTTCTGATGTAAAACGTATCAGTCAAGCATCGCTTGTTATTTGGTTTGGTCCTGATCTAGAGCCTTTTTTAACTAAGATTTTGTCAGAACAAAGCAATGTACTAACGCTTAGTGATATTCCTAATTTGAAGCTTCGTAAATTTGGGCCAGAAGAGCATGACGAACATGAGGAGGGGCATCACCATCATGGCGAGCATGATCCGCATTTTTGGCTGGGCGTAAAACAAGCGGCGACTGTTGCGCAAGCAATTACTAATAAGTTAATTGCGATGGATAGCGCCCACTCACAGCAGTACCGGACAAACCTAAAGCAGTTTTTGCTATCTCTTAAGCAGACAGATAAAGACATTCAAGCTCAGCTTAAACCGGTGCAAAAGATTCCTTACTATGTTTTCCACGACGGTTATGCTTATTTTGAACAACATTTTGGCTTAAATAACCAAGGTCACTTTACTGTCAGTCCTGAGCGTAAACCTGGAGCGAAAACGCTGATAAAAATTCGTACCTTACTCACTGAGAATAAAATTCAATGTGTGTTTGCGGAACCTCAATTCCAACCTGCTGTAATCAAAAGTGTTGTACGTGGTACAAAAGCGACGATTGGGATTCTTGACCCACTTGCTACCGATATTCCGGTAACCTCTGGCGGATATTTCCAATTTCTCCGTCATTTAAGCCAAAGTTATTATGACTGCTTATCTCAATAGAAAGTGATACAAATAGAATAAAAAAGCGACGGTAAGTCGCTTTTTTTATATAAGTAATATCTTATTTTTTTGAAAATAATAAATAAATTGCCAGATGGTTAAACACACATATATTACGTGGCTTTTTTTGATGTTGAACATTCTCAACCCGTATAAATTTAACTATCATACTTAAACTAAATAAAAATATTTCTCATTAAGAATACTAAAACCACTGGCATGGCAATGAAATTATCAGAATTAAAAAGCGGCGAAGTTGGATGTGTGACCACTTTGCAAAAATTATCGCAGGACGCTCGTAAGCGACTTATGACAATGGGGATGTTACCGAATACCAACATCACACTTGTTCGTCGCGCCCCGATGGGAGATCCGTTACAAGTTGAAGTCCGTGGTGTATCAATTGCACTGCGTGTCAGTATCGCAGATGATATTGAAGTGGAGCGAGTATAATGCAGTATCAAGTTTTAACCGTTGGTAACCCAAATAGCGGCAAAACCACACTATTCAATGGATTAACAGGTGCTCGTCAGCAGGTGGGTAACTGGGCTGGTGTCACTGTCGATAAGAAAACAGGCCGTTACGTGCACTCCGGTGATGAATTTCATTTGACGGATTTGCCAGGGATCTATGCACTTGATAGTGGTAACGATGCTAATAGTATTGATGAATCAATCGCCTCTCGTGCGGTATTAAGTCATCCCGCAGACATTATCATTAACGTAGTCGATGCCACATGTTTAGAACGTAGTCTGTATATGACATTGCAGTTGCGTGAGTTAGGTCGCCCTATGGTTGTGGTACTTAACAAAATAGATGCGTTGAAACGGGAACGTCAAAGTCTTGATGAGAAAGCGTTACAAAAAGTATTGGGTTGTCCTGTATTTGCCATTTCTGCGCACAGCCGCGGTCAAGTAAATGAATTTAAAGAACAGCTCCATCGCACTTTGGTTCAAGGTGTCAAATTAGATGCGTTTAAACTGACTTACAGCGATGTATTCGAGCAGTCTATTACAGAAATTGAGCCGCTATTTACTGGCAAAGTGGCAGCAGCGCGTGCATTAGCAATTCGCGCGTTAGAAAACGATCGTCTAGTAATTAATGAATTACCAGCAGCACAACGTGCTCAGATTGAGGCGGTTCAAAAGAATTGCGCTGAAGACATCGATTTACATGTCGCGGATGTAAAATATACCTTGCTACATAAGCAGTGCCAAAAAGTTCGCACCAACGAAGGTAAGTTAACACATAACTTTACTGCTCAAGCTGACAAACTGATTTTGAACAAATGGTTTGGTATTCCGTTCTTCTTTATCGTGATGTACTTGATGTTCATGTTCTCTATTAACATTGGTAGTGCATTTATTGATTTTTTTGATATCAGCTTTGGCGCTGTTTTAGTCGATGGTGGTCACTATTTGCTCGATAATCACTTGCCACAGTGGTTAGTGACAGTCATCGTAGATGGTATTGGCGGAGGTATTCAAACCGTCGCGACATTCATCCCGGTTATCGCGTGTTTATATCTGTTCTTAGCTGTCCTAGAAAGTTCTGGGTATATGTCTCGCGCGGCATTTGTCCTTGATAAAGTCATGCAAAAAATCGGCTTACCGGGCAAAGCATTTGTCCCTTTGGTGTTGGGTTTTGGTTGTAATGTACCAGCCATCATGGCGACTCGTACGCTTGATCAAGAACGTGAACGTAAATTGGCGGCATCAATGGCTCCATTTATGTCATGTGGTGCTCGTTTACCAGTGTACGCCCTGTTTGCTGCTGCATTCTTCCCTAATAGTGGTCAAAATATCGTCTTCTTACTCTATATCCTTGGTATCGTTGCAGCGGTATTCACTGGACTCTTTATGAAGAAAACGCTATTTCCGGGGTCAAGTGATTCTTTAATCATGGAAATGCCTGATTACGAAATTCCAACATTGCAAAACGTGTTAATTAAAACTTGGCAAAAACTAAAACGTTTTGTTCTAGGTGCGGGTAAAACCATTGTTCTTGTCGTTGCCGTGTTAAGTTTCTTTAATTCACTCGGTATGGATGGCTCATTTGGTAATGAAGACAGCCCTAACTCTGTGTTATCTCGTGCTGCTCAGGTAGTGACTCCTGTATTTGAGCCACTAGGTGTTGAAAAAGACAACTGGCCTGCAACCGTAGGTATCATTACCGGTATCTTCGCAAAAGAAGCGGTAGTCGGAACGTTAAATAGTCTGTACAGCTCTAATGAGGCTGCTGGTGGCGACGATTACGACTTAATGGGCAGCTTAAAAGACGCGGTTATGTCGATTCCGGAAAACTTAGCTGGACTTAACTTCTCAGATCCACTTGGTATCGAAGTTGGGGATTTAAGTAACAGCCAAGAAGTCGCCACAGAGCAAGATGTCGACAGTTCTATTTTCAACAACTTAAATCATTATTTCAGCGATGGTTATGCGGCGTTCTCATACTTGTTATTAGTATTGTTATACACACCGTGTGTGGCTGCCATGGGTGCTTATGTCCGTGAGTTTGGACCTAAGTTTGCTCGCTTTATCGCGGTGTGGACATTTGCATTAGGTTACGGCGGTGCCACGTTCTTCTATCAAGCAACACGTATTCACAGCAACCCTGTAGAAAGTATTGCTTGGTTAGTCATCATTATTGCAGGTTATGTTGCGACGTTCTTCTACTTGAGGAAACAAGGATCTAAACCTCAAACTATTCAGGTGGGGGTAGTATGATTTTGACCGAACTAAAAGATTATATTAGCCAACATCATGGCGCGAGCCGTACTGAATTAGCACAGCGTTTTGCACTCAGTGAAGATGGTGTTGACGCCATGCTGCATGTTTGGTTGCAAAAGGGCGCGATTTCACGCTTGGAAGATAAAACACCAGGCAGTAAAGGTCGAGTTCGTGTTCGTTATAGGGTTAATAGTAGTGATTCATTGGCGATTAATGTCACCATGTAATATCTGCTACCCATAGAGAAAAACAGGCCCTCGCAATGAGGGCCTGTTTTTTAGTCTTAGCCTTATTATTTATAAAGAGAATAATGGGCTTTTAGCAAATTCTTGGCGCAATGTTTTTACCAGTTGCTGCTGCTCTTCAGCTGCGCGTACGGCACCTTTGGTGTTGCCCCACACTGGTCCCGGCCAAGCTACGTCAGTTTTAAAACGGGCAATGTGATGAATGTGCAGTTGTGGCACCATATTACCCAATGCACCGAGGTTAATTTTGTCTGGGCTAAAGAGCTGTTCAATCGCTTCACTGACTACTTGGGATTCGAGTAGAAATTGTTGCTGCTCTTCCATTGGTAGATGGTGAAGCTCTTTCAATGCTTCTTTTTTAGGAACGAGAATAACCCAAGGAACAGCATCATCTTTATGTAATAGGGCGATACACAATGGAAAATGACCAATAACGTCAGTGTCTTTGGCTAATTGTGGGTGGAGTTCAAAACTCATGGGTCATGTCCTTAGATATATAAATTATTGATTCCAATAAAATAAAAGGTTGGCAATTTGCCAACCTTTTTACTGTCATGATTTCAACAAGACTCTAAAACTGGAACGATGTTTACATGCGTTCTAGTGTGTTGATACCAAGAAGCGCTAAACCTTGCTTAATGGTTTTTGCGGTCAATGCTGCCAATTGTAAACGGCTGTTTTTAACATTGTCTTCAGCACTTAGAATTGGGCATGCTTCGTAGAAACTTGAGAATTGGCCAGCAAGTTCGAACAAGTATGCACATAGCAAGTGAGGTTGACCTTCACGGGCAACAGCTTGAACTGCTTCTTCAAATTGCAGTAGTTTAGCAACCAAAGCTTTCTCTTTATCATCCGTGAGCTGGATAGAACCGCTTAGGTTGTCCATTGATACACCTGCTTTCGAGAAGATAGAAGCAACACGAGTGTAGGCATACTGCATGTATGGTGCTGTGTTACCTTCAAAAGCAAGCATGTTATCCCAGTCAAAGACATAGTCTGTCGTACGGTGCTTAGAAAGGTCCGCGTATTTTACTGCCGCCATAGCGACAGTTTTTGCGATGTTCGCTTTCTCTTCTGCGCTCCATTCAGAGCTCTTCTCTTCGATCAGTTTAGCTGCGCGTTGCTCGGCTTCATCTAGCAGTGCAGCTAGACGAACAGTACCACCAGCGCGAGTCTTAAATGGGCGACCATCTTTACCAAGCATCATACCGAATGCATGGTGTTCTAAACTGACTGATTCTGGTACATAGCCTGCTTTACGAACAATCGTCCAAGCTTGCATTAGGTGTTGATGTTGACGTGAGTCGATGAAGTACAATACGCGGTCTGCACCGAGTGTTTCATAACGGTATTTTGCGCAGGCAATATCAGTGGTTGTGTAGAGGTAACCACCGTCGCGTTTTTGAATAATAACGCCCATAGGGTCGCCATCTTTGTTTTTGTATTCATCAAGGAATACAACTTGAGCGCCTTCTGATTCATGTGCTAACCCTTTTTCTTTAAGGTCTGCAACAATGCCAGGAAGCATGTCGTTGTACATGCTCTCGCCCATTACGTTTTCACGAGTAAGTGATACATTGAGGCGATCGTAGTTGCGCTGGTTTTGTACCATAGTGATATCAACCAGTTTCTTCCACATGTCTAAACAGTATTGATCGCCGCCTTGCAGTTTTACGACGTAGTTACGCGCTTTCACTGCAAACTCTTCGTCTTCGTCGTACAGCTTCTTAGATTCGCGGTAGAAGGCTTCAAGATCAGACAGCTCCATTGAAACTTCACCGCTCTCTTTTTGCACACGCTCTAGGTTGGCAATCAACATACCAAATTGTGTACCCCAGTCACCGATGTGGTTAGCACGGATAACTTTGTTTCCTAAAAATTCAAGGGTACGAACAACAGCATCACCAATGATGGTTGAGCGAAGGTGACCAACGTGCATTTCTTTTGCTACGTTTGGTGCAGAGTAATCAGCAACGATAGTTTTTGGGGCTGATTGAGCAACGCCCAAGCGTGCGTCAGCGAGTGCTTGCTGTGCTTGAGTTGCTAAGTAGTCTTCACTTAGGAAAATGTTAATAAATCCGGGGCCTGCAATTTCAGTTTTGCTTGCGATGCCATCAAGATCTAAAACGTCCAAGACTTTTTGCGCAAATTCGCGAGGGTTAGTGCCTAATTTTTTGGCCGCGCCCATGACACCGTTAGCTTGGTAGTCACCAAACTGTGGTTTTGCTGATTGGCGTACTGCAGCTGGAGTGCCTGCTGGTGCGCCTGCGGCTTCGAGAGCCTGAGAAACTTTGTCATTAATCAGTGCTTGGATATTCACACGCTTTTCCTTCAATTCCGGGAATTGGCTGGGTATACGTTACTTTACTGAGTTTTTAACGAGTGAACGTGATGTTTTAGTCGATAAAATGACGTTAACACTTCGTAGTTATGGGCTGTTTAAGCGCTAGTCAGTAGCCAAATGCCTGAGGCATTTGGGAAAGTGTTCGTATATCTCAATCTGGTTCATAAATTGGCGCACATGATAGCAATTTTATTGTCAGTCTTATAGTGAGTAATTTAGTTAAATTTCTACTTTTCAGCCAATTCCTGCTACTATCGCCGAAAAAACAGCGCGATGGACTCTATTTTATGTCTACACCACTTATTCAAGCAGGCCTAGCACCTCATCAGATGTTGTCTCGTTTAGACAGTTTTATCGAGAAAATTGCCGCCTTTTCTGGTCATATAAAGTTTGATTTCCTTCCTTATCAAATGGATCACATTGCTTTGCGTATTAACGATGTGCAATTGGCTCAATCAGCACGAGAAGCATGGGGGGAATATGGGCAGGAAATTTCGGCAGCGCAGATTAATGGTCGTCCGATTGTGGTATTCGAGTTTTTCCAGCCAATACAGACAAAAGAATGGCGAATAGAATGTTTAGAGTTACCTTTCCCAGCGCAAGGGAAAGTGTATCCAACTCAAGATTGGGAGCATGTCGAGTTTGTAGTGCCCTCTGATGCTCAAACAGCCGAAGCCTATCTCAATGATCTTTTTAAACGCTTTCCCGAATTTGCAAAGTGCTGGCCAGAACTCGAGGCAAAAAGCATTAAAACAAAACTCTCGAGCCCTAAAGGTGAGGGAGAGCGCTTGGCAAACCCGACCGTCGCTTTCAAATGGCAAGGGGTGACCATAAAGCTTCACCCCCATCCATTAAAACGAGTTATTGAATCCGAAAGTTAACCGATATCGTAGGCTTTCGGGCGCAGTTGAAATTCATCAATTGATCCCACTTCTTGACCCGAGGTTAATGGCTCTTCATCCTGATGAGCGTTACCTTGGGTGTGCATAATCAACCGGTTAGCTTTACGCGGTTTGAGCTCATTCATGACAAAGCGCAACATGTCACTACGAGTGAGTGTTTTGAGTTCTTCCAGTACTTGTTCACGTTGTTTGAATTCCCAATCTTTGTTGCCAATGGCAACCCAAAAGCGTTGAGCTCGTGAACGCAAAGTTTGGTCTGGACTGGCTATCTGATTCCAAAGCCCTCGTTTACTACTGTGCCACTCATATTCACTTAACTCTAATAGCACTAGATGCAATGCATTTAAAAATTCATCAATAGCAAACAGAAGATCGGCTGGCCCGACATTGGGTGATTGAACATAAAGGACAATTCCGGGGTGTCGGTTTAATGGCATGTTTCCGGTGCCTACCATATATCCAAGCTGCTGTTTGGTTCTAATCTCATTAAAAAATGCGGCAGACATCAGATGGTTTGCCAATGAATACAAGGCGATACTGCGTGGATCCATAGAGCCTGACTGATAGTAAACCACAATAGCGGAATCTTCTTGATGGCAATGCACTTCCCGTTGGAAAGAACCATTGTTACCCAACATCACGAGTGGACGTAACGATTCTTCATACGTTTGATCTTTAACACGCAATGCGTTTTTTAGTGATTCACCCATATGCAGTGCATCTTCTTTGCGCCAATCACCAAACACAAACATTTCAATGTGCAATTCCGCCAATATTTTATCGACAAAAGCTTCTAGTTCCGTAACTTGAATATCTTCAAGTGCCGCTAAAAGAGTCGCGTACGGCGGATTGTTGGGTTGCAACAACCCCGTCATAGCATTGAATAACTGTGAAATGGGGCGGTCATGCGCCGCATTACGCCAGTTACGTTGTAGCTGGGCTTTAATAGGAGCAAAGCGTTGTTCACGAAAATGTCGGTTGGCAAATTTATCCAAGATCATTTTCATTAACTGCGGCTGTTTCTGACTAAACCCTGATATTGAAAGCGTGACACCACCTTGATGAGCGTAAATGTTATAACCCATGCCGGCGATTTCAGCTTGGTACGTCTCTTTCGTTAGGGAGTCCAAAAACATTTCTACACACAGACGTGTCATTACAATATGACGGGGGTTAGCGACAGAGTGCGGACTATCAATAGCGATATAAATGACGCCCTTAGGAACCGGAAATTGTTGATCCTGCATGTGCCAAAGGCGAAAACCAGGCAACTCTTCAATAATTTCTGGATGTTGCTGCTCCGAACTCAGTGGTTTCGGCGCGAGGTCGTAACAAATAAATGGGTTAGGCGCTGGCAGTTCAATCGGTAAATCACGGATTGGCTGTTGCCATTGCATACGTTGGGCATCGCTAAATGGACGAACTGAATAAGGGGTAAAGTACCAATCGGCGGTTTGGTTATATTCCAGCCCCTGAGCAATGAGTGTTGCCCGTAAATTATCGGGTGAAAAGTATGTCAGCAAAGAGCGCTGAAGGGCTTCATCGTAGCCCGCCATCATGTAATCACCGTAAATGGTATCGTCAGGAGCGTAATGTTGCATATTAACCACTAAGTGACTGACTAAATCCATTGGACGTGATGTTTCCTGGAATTGAAATGCAGACTCCAGCACTGCGCGTTTTTCTTTATAACGCCAATCAGATAAGCCTTGTTCGCCAATCAACTTGAGAGTCTGAAATAGTGACTGAATAATCTCATCAACATGTTGCAACCCTTCTTCTGTCAGTGAACAACCCACTGAAAACTCACGGTAGTTGCTACCACTGGTACCACCTCCGGCAGATAGGGCGGTAATCCATCCTTTGTCTTTCAGTGCGAGCATAAGACTGCCATCACCTTCATAGCCTAACAAATGCGCAAAGTAGGAGAGGGGTTTAATTTGATAATGAGATTCTGTTCCTGGAAGAGGAAAGCTTAAAATAAGCTTGCGTATTTCCTTAAGCGGCTCTACTTGAATGAGTATGCCTGTTTGTTCTTCAGTAACAAACGGTTCTGTAATCTGTTTGGTGTTTTGATGGTGATTAGGAATGGTCGCGAAACCTTCATTGACCCATTGTTCCATTTCATCAAGACTGTGCGGCCCTATCATTGCCAAAGTCATGATATCGGCAGAATAATGACGTTGGTGAAAGTGGATGATTTCATCGCGGATGTTTGAACCTTCACGATCGCCCAGTGTGTCAATGTTGCCCACTGAAAATTTAGCAAATGGATGGGCAGGGTTGCAGGTTTCTTTTTGTACCTGATATAGACGACGGGCATCGTCATTTATCTTCATCTTGTATTCTGAATCAACAGCTTGTCGTTCTTTGTCTAAAGCTTCTTCATTAAATAATGGGCAAGTGAAAAATTGGCTAAAACGATCGAGAGCTTTATCAAATGCGTTGGGAGTGACGTCAAAGAAAAAACAGGTATGTTCTGTTCCCGTCCAAGCATTGTTAGTGCCACCGTGTTGGTTTATAAAATTTTGGAAATCGCCGACACGAGGGTACTTCTCTGTTCCCAAAAACAGCATGTGCTCAAGATAATGCGCTAACCCTTCCCGATCTGTTGGATCGTCAAAATGCCCCACATTGACAGCTAAAGCTGCTGATGAACGTTGCGCATCATCACTGTGGATAAGGAGTGCGCGTAATCCGTTCTCTAGCGTAAGGTACCGATAGGTATTGTTGTCATTTGGGCTAATGTGCACGTGGACTCTCCGAAGCGACATTGAGATGTAAAGTATGGTTATCACACCATGAGGCGCAAATTCTAAACAAGCAATCTGCAAACGGCATAACTCTTCAGTGATTCCATTTTGTCAGATAAGCACGGATTTATGTCGTATCTCACAATCAGTTAAGTATATACCTAAATAACGTTAACTTGCAGAATTCAGAGCGCCATCAATGGGTTTCTGTACCAATAAGATAGTGGCGAGAAACCGGTTGTTGCTCTATGGTTGAAACCTGTATTTTGAGTCATTAAAGTGGAGATATAAACGAAATAAAACAGAATCAAGAGATTGCTTAGTGGCTACATTTTAACGGTTTAGCACCATTTTTAACAGAGTGTTAAGGGCGTCTGATTCTTCATATTTGTTGCTGTTATAATCCCCAATTCCTTTTTAAACCGTTCATTGAGAGTGAAAAAGGTCTCAAGAAAGTATCAAATAGTGAGGTCTGTTTTTTTGAACCCAGTCGTTTGTTGCAGAGGATAGTCCAGCCAAACGTCGTAATTGTGGCTACTGTTGGATATGAAAAAGTGCGTTATGAGTCGTGATTTCCAATTGTCAGAGAAAGAATGTACCATGCACGCGCTGATTTAGAGGCAATTTAGTACATCAACCTCCCTGAATCCAACGTGGCTGGGACAGTGAATATAGGTAAACATAATGAAAATATTTATTATGCGTCATGGGGAAGCAGAAGCGTTGGCTGAAAGCGATGCTCAACGTGCTCTCACAGAACGTGGCCAGAACGATTCTATTATCGTTGCCAAAGCATGCGCGAGCCAATATGGTCCAATGGATTTCGATAAAGTCTTAGTCAGCCCATATCTTCGTGCTCAAGAAACATGGCAAGCCATAGCACCTTACGTTTCTGGTCATTGTGTTGATGTATGTGATGACATTACACCGTATGGTCAAGCTGATGATGTATTTGATTATATTCTTGCTATCTCAGAGCATGAATCATTAGAAAACGTGTTACTGGTTTCTCACTTACCTCTTGTTGGCTATCTTGTTTCTGAATTTGTTAAAGATATTCCAGCACCGATGTTTACCACATCGAGTTTGTACTGTGTTGAGTACGATCCGAAGAAACGTAAAGGCGAGGTGTTGTGGTCTGTAAGGCCATAACAACAGACTTTTGACGTTGTTAAATGATTGAAAAGCTTCCTTAGGGAAGCTTTTTTACTATGTAACGTCGGAATAACTAGTAGCTCACTGTTGGTATAAAATCTGACGAAAAATTGACATGTTAGTGTGGACTGAAAATTGCATGCTCGGTCCTGCTATACATTATTTTCCTGTATACAACATCTCTACTGCTCAAGATTTATTACTCGGTGTTCAATAAAGCCTATGAAGTTTAATCTGCCATTTGCGGACAAGTTACCTCCTATACCAAAACGGGCAATGCCTGCGATCGGCGCTCCAATTATGGTTTTGGCAACCTTGGCCATGGTCGTTTTGCCCATGCCTGCCTTTTTGTTGGACTTGTGCTTCACCTTCAATATCGCGCTGTCTTTGGTTGTGCTTTTAGTGACGGTTTATACCCGTAGACCACTTGAATTTGCTGCGTTTCCAACAGTTCTTCTTATTGCAACCTTGTTGCGCTTAGCCCTAAACGTCGCGTCTACCCGGGTCGTATTATTGAAAGGTCATGAAGGTGGTGATGCCGCTGGTAATGTGATTGCTGCGTTCGGTAACGTCGTTATTGGTGGTAACTACGCGGTTGGTTTAGTTGTGTTCCTCATTTTGATGATCATCAACTTTGTGGTTGTGACCAAAGGTGCAGGACGTATTTCTGAAGTAAGTGCACGTTTTACTTTGGATGCGTTACCCGGTAAACAGATGGCGATCGACGCTGACTTAAATGCGGGACTTATCGATCAAGAGCAAGCGCGCACACGCCGAAATGAAGTGACCAAAGAAGCGGATTTTTACGGCTCAATGGACGGTGCGTCAAAATTCGTTAAAGGGGATGCGATCGCAGGTATATTAATCCTGTTTATCAACATCATTGGTGGCTTGACCATTGGGATGATTCAGTACGATCTTAATTTTGGCGATGCCATTCAGATTTATACTCTGCTAACGATTGGTGACGGCTTAGTGGCGCAAATTCCGTCGTTACTACTGTCTATCGGTGCAGCCATTATGGTGACGCGTCAAAATACCGATGAAGACATGGGGCAGCAAGTTGTCTTCCAACTGTTTGATAATCCGAAAGCATTAGCGATTACCGCAAGTATTTTAGGTGTGATGGGTATCGTTCCAGGCATGCCACATTTTGCCTTTTTACTGCTTGCTATTTTGGCTGGTGGTGCTGCTTATCTTATGCATCGTAAGCAATTAGAAGCGAAAGAAAACACCGACAAGTTACCCGCGACAAGTGATCAAGATGCCCCAACGCATAAAGAGCTTTCTTGGGATGATGTTCAACCTGTCGACATGATTGGCCTAGAAGTTGGCTATCGCCTTATTCCCTTGGTTGATAAAGACCAAGGTGGGGAATTACTTGAACGGGTAAAAGGGGTACGGAAAAAACTCTCACAAGATTTTGGCTTTTTGGTTCCTCCAGTGCATATTCGAGATAACCTAGAGCTGACTCCAAACAGTTATCGAATCACTCTTATGGGGGTGGCTGTTGGTGAAGCAGAAATTCGCCCGGAACAAGAGCTCGCGATCAACCCTGGCCAAGTTTACGGCATGATTGATGGTGAACAGACTTACGATCCAGCTTTTGGCTTAGAAGCCGTCTGGATTAGGGAAGAACAGCGTGAACATGCTCAAGCACTGGGCTATACCGTCGTCGATTCTTCAACTGTTCTTGCGACCCATCTAAGCCAATTACTAACGAACAATGCTTCACAATTGCTAGGGCATGAAGAGGTTCAGAACCTGTTGGAAATGTTGGGCCGTTCGGCACCAAAACTCGTCGAAGGATTTGTGCCTGATCAACTGGCATTAGGTGTTGTTGTGAAGGTGCTACAAAACTTACTGAACGAAGCGATTCCAATTCGAGACATTCGTACCATTATCCAAACTTTGGCGGAGTATGCGAGTAAGAGTCAAGAACCTGACATATTAACAGCAGCGGTTCGAATCTCGCTACGACGTTTAATCGTACAAGAAATCAATGGAATAGAGCCTGAACTGCCGGTTATCACCTTGATACCTGAGCTGGAACAAATATTGCATCAAACCATGCAGGCGGCTGGCGGAGAGTCTGCTGGCATTGAGCCTGGATTAGCTGAACGATTGCAAGCTTCGCTAAGCCAAGCAACCCAAGAGCAAGAGTTGAAAGGCGAGCCCGCCGTGTTACTCACCTCTGGGGTATTGCGTTCAACGTTAGCGAAATTCGTTAAAAATACGATTCCTAACTTACGGGTTCTTTCTTATCAGGAAATTCCCGATGAAAAACAAATTCGCATAGTGCAGGCCGTCGGTAACTAAACGGCGCACCCTAGATACGGATAGCTGCTTTGAAGATAAAACGATTTTTTGCCAGAGACATGAAAACAGCATTGCTCCAAGTGAAAGAAGAACTTGGTGCTGACGCTGTGATCATGTCCAATAAAAAAGTCGCTGGTGGCGTGGAAATTGTGGCTGCGGTCGATGGAGATACGGCGATGCCAAATCGTTCGTCTTCCACCAGCAGTTATTCCAGACCACAACCCCAGCGGGCAAATAGTACGCAAGCGTCTAAGCCTGCGTTAGCTCCCATTTCTAGATCGAGTAATCGTGAACTCGCCGAAGATCGCGTTAACCTGAAGTCTAGCGAGTCTGAAGGTCGTTCAATGACCCAGCGGTTTGCTAATATGCTCAAGCAATACAGCAATACTCAAGTTGATCATGCTAACGATCCCGACCCAGACGAAAATGCGGATTCATTAACCGCTCTTCTCAAACGTCAAAACGAGTCTTCAGGGCAGAAAGGTCAGTCTCCTTTATCTCGTATGTTAGAGGGGAATGAATTGGCGGGGCAGCGTCAAAATGGCAATTCGCAACGTTTGGACCCAACGCGTTACGAACGTTCACGTCGTGATGAAGAATCAACATTAGCAGCGGAAGAGCTAGAAAATATGCGCGAAGAGATGATTTCAATTCGTCGCTTATTAGAGCATCAAGTTTCCGGGCTCATGTGGCAAGAAGTTGAGCGGCGAGAACCGTTACGAGCGATGTTAATTCGTCGTTTAGAACGGATGGGATTATCGCTTGACTTGGCCGATCAATTAGCTTGTTACATCCCAGAGGATACGCCTCCGCCAAAAGCGTGGAAAGCGTTGCTGCGTCTGGTAGCCGACCAAATCCCAGTCTCAAAGCAAGATATTTTAAAACGTGGTGGTGTTGTTGCACTGCTTGGTCCTACAGGTGTGGGTAAAACTACATCAGTGGCTAAGCTTGCTGCACGTGCTGCCATGGAATTCGGCGCGGATAACGTCGCACTCGTGACAACCGACACCTATCGTATCGGTGCTCACGAACAATTGTCCATATACGGACGAATTATGGGGTGTCCTGTAAAAGTTGCTAAAGATTCCAAAGAGTTAGCCGATGTAATATATCAGTTGAGAAATCGTCGCCTGATTTTGGTTGATACCGCGGGTATGGGACAGCGAGATGTTCGTCTGTCCGAGCAACTTGATACCTTAATGCAAGAGAGCGGTGAAGTGATTCACAGCTACTTGGTATTACCTGCAACGGCACAGCGTAAAGTGTTGCAAGAAACAATTGAGCACTTCAGACGGATCCCATTGTCTGGGTGCATTATGACCAAGCTCGATGAGTGCTTGAGTTTAGGGGAATTTGTCAGTGTTGTGGTACAAAATGCTCTTCCAGTGGCTTATATCGCCAATGGTCAGCGTGTACCCGAAGATATCGTGATAGCCCAACCGAAATACATGGTATCTAAAGCTAACGAGTTACTGGAGAAGTCGACAGAAAACGAACCTCACTACTGGGCTAGTGACGTAGAAAAATTCTAGGCGGCGACTGATATGACGAATAAAATGATATATGACCAAGCTAGCGGGCTACGCCGCTTAACCCAGCCTTCACTTACCAAAGTTATCGCAGTAACTGGAGGTAAAGGTGGAGTGGGGAAAACTAACGTCACTTTGGGAATGGCCATTTGTATGGCTCGCCAAGGTAAAAAAGTTATGGTACTTGATGCTGACCTTGGGTTAGCCAATGTTGATGTCATGCTCGGAATTCGCCCTAAACGCAATCTCGGACACGTTCTCGCTGGTGAGTGTGAGCTAAAAGATGCCATTGTCGAAGGTCCATTTGGCGTTAGAATTATTCCTGCGACATCAGGCACTCAATCGATGACAGAGTTGTCACATGCTCAACATGTTGGTTTAATTAGAGCTTTCGGATCTCTCGAAGATGAAATGGATGTATTGTTAGTTGATACAGCCGCAGGTATTTCTGATATGGTGGTAAGCTTCTCGCGAGCTGCGCAGGACGTTGTTGTTGTGGTATGTGACGAACCTACTTCGATTACAGATGCTTACGCATTGATTAAATTACTGAGTCGGGAACATCAAGTACAGCGCTTTAAAATAGTGGCTAATATGGTCAGAAGCTATCGTGAAGGTAGAGAATTGTTCGCAAAATTGACATTAGTCACAGAGCGGTTCTTGAATGTGAGTCTTGAGCTCGTAGCATGCATACCTTTGGACGATAATGTTCGACAAGCGGTGAAAAAACAAAAAATTGTGGTCGATGCCTATCCACGTTCACCTGCTGCACTTGCAATTAGCTCATTAGCGAACAAAGCTATAACATGGCCGATCCCAAGAACGCCAAGTGGGCATCTTGAGTTCTTTGTGGAAAGATTGCTAAATCGAACTGAAATAGTAGGGGAACCTTTCGGTGAATAAAGCGCTAACTTATGACCAATATGGAAATGTGAAGAGCCAGCAGCTCTTCCTTGAAAAGTATTCCGTGCTGGTCAAGCGTATCGCTCATCATTTAATTGGACGCCTCCCCCCTAGCGTCCTTATCGAAGATTTGATTCAAGCAGGCATGATTGGCCTGCTTGAAGCACAAAAAAACTACGATGGAAGTAAAGGCGCCAGCTTTGAAACCTATGCAGGAATTCGAATTCGTGGAGCTATGCTCGATGATATTCGACGTGGTGACTGGGTGCCACGCTCGGTTCACAAAGTGAATCGAGAAATCAGCCAGGCAATTTCGATCTTGGAAGGCGAATTAAATCGAGACCCAACGGATTCCGAAGTTGCGAAGTATTTGGAAATGTCGCTAGATCAGTATCACACTGCCTTAACTGACATTAACTGTTCACGCATTGTCGGGATAGAAGATTTAGGGGTTTCTGATGACGCTATATCGCCGATCGATGATGACGAGGATAACTCTCCATTTAAGGGAGTTGCCGATGAATCATTCAGAAAAGCATTAGTTGAATCAATAAAATCGCTTCCCGAGCGTGAAGCTTTGGTACTTTCACTCTATTATGATGAAGAACTAAACTTGAAAGAAATTGGTGAAGTAATCAGTGTTAGTGAATCTCGCGTTAGCCAAATACTTAGCCAATCAATGCAGCGTCTACGAACAAAGTTGAGTTCTTGGACAGAAAACGACTAAATATCACTGATTTCGAACTCAGTGGAGGCAATTTTGAATAAAAACATGAAGATCCTTATTGTTGATGATTTTTCAACAATGCGCCGTATTGTTAAGAACCTTCTTCGTGATCTTGGCTTCAATAACACCCAAGAAGCAGATGACGGTTTAACGGCTTTGCCTATGCTTAAAAAAGGTGATTTTGACTTTGTAGTAACAGACTGGAACATGCCTGGCATGCAAGGTATTGATCTACTTAAAAACATTCGTGCAGATGATGAACTAAAACATTTGCCTGTTCTGATGATCACTGCTGAAGCTAAACGCGAGCAGATTATTGAAGCCGCTCAAGCGGGCGTAAATGGCTACATTGTTAAGCCTTTTACTGCAGCAACGCTAAAAGAAAAATTAGACAAAATCTTTGAGCGTCTATAACGCCATTGTTTCTGACTAGCGATGTTTAGTGTCAACGCTGCTTAGGCTGGAGTTGTTACCAAACTTCGATTGGACAATAGGTGATCTATTCATAACGCGTAAAAAGGCTACTCAGGATGATTTCATTAGAACAAGCCAAAGAACTCGTTCAACTCGTTGAAAACGGCCTCCAAGATGAAGCCAGTGCATTAGTGGCACACATGCATGTATCTACTCAAGACCCTGGTGCTCTTGAAGATGCTCTCAAACACGACCCGATGCTTCAAGAAATCGGTACTCTGACTCGTGAACTGCATGACTCTCTAAAGCATTTTCATATTGATGATCGTATGACAGAGCTCGCGAACGACGAGATTCCCGATGCTCGTGATCGACTCAATTATGTTATTGAAAAAACAGAAGTAGCAGCGAATAAAACGATGGATGCAGTGGATTGCTGTATGCCTATCGCTGATCGTATGCATGAAAGTTTGCTTCAGGTTCGTCCTCAATGGAACCAGTTAATGAATGGTAAAATTGATCTCGCTGAGTTTAAGGCCCTATGTCATCGCATTGATGAGCTACTGTGTTTGGTAGAGGGAGACAGCAGTCAATTACGTGGACAACTGACAGAGATTTTAATGGCTCAGGATTTTCAAGACTTAACAGGTCAGATTATTCGTCGAGTCATTTCGTTGGTGACTGAGGTAGAAAAACGCCTAGTTGATATTTTGACCGTATTTAGCGGTAATCAGGTTGAATCAACTAAAGCGGAAGATAAGGATAATTCAGCAACTGAGGCAGAGGGTCCAATTATGAATCCTCATGAGCGCGAAGATGCTGTGGCATCTCAAGACGAAGTCGACGATTTGCTGTCGAGTCTTGGTTTTTAGGGGTAACGTATGAGCTACGAATTAGACGAAGATATTCTTCAAGACTTTCTGGTTGAAGCTGGGGAAATCCTAGAATTGCTTTCTGAGCAGTTGGTTGAACTTGAGAACAACCCTGAAGACAAAGATTTACTTAACGCTATATTCCGCGGATTCCACACAGTTAAAGGTGGTGCGGGATTCTTATCGTTGACCGAATTGGTTGAAACTTGTCACGGTGCAGAAAACGTGTTCGATACATTACGTAACGGCCAACGTAGCGTATCGTCAAGTTTAATGGATACCATGCTCAGAGCACTCGATACCGTTAACGAACAATTTAGTGCAGTGCAAGAGCGTGAACCTCTCGTGGCCGCAGAACCTGATTTGCTTGAAGAACTTCATCGTTTATGTAAACCCGAATCTGCCGATGAAGCTGAAGAAGAAGTGGTTGCAGAAGCGGAAGAAGATACTTTCGAAGAAGACGAAGACATTGCTGTTGAAGATGAAGTCGTCGATGTTGTCGAAGAGCCGGTAGTGGCTGAGTCCGAAAATGAATCACAAGGTGTTGTTGATGCAGGCTCAATCGATGAAATCACTCAAGATGAATTCGAAAAACTTCTTGATGAACTGCATGGCAAGGGGGCCGCTCCTAGCAAGAAAGAAGAAGTTAAACCAGCGCCAGCCGCAAGTACTAGCTCTGATCCTAGTGGCGATATTACCGATGATGAGTTTGAAAAATTATTAGACGAATTGCATGGCGCGGGTAAAGGGCCTGCTAATTCTGGTCATCCTCCAGAAGAGAAAACACCTGCTGCCGAAAAACCAGCCGCACCAAAAGCTGCAACATCAGCATCCTCCTCTGGTGGTGATGATCTGATGACGGATGATGAATTCGAAAAACTGTTAGATGAATTACATGGTTCAGGTAAAGGCCCTTCAATCGAAGAATTGGAAGCTGCAACTAAGCCTGTATCTCAAAATCCGGCACCTAAGCCTGCAGCAAAACCAGCGGCAAAACCGGCAGCTAAAGCCGCACCAAAAGCAGCGCCAGCCGCGAAGAGTGCTCCTCCCGCTCCTGTTGAAAGTAAATCGACAGCTGTAGAAGAAAAGCATGCCGCGAAAAAAGCGCAACAAGCGGATGCCACCGTGCGTGTTGATACCTCAACTCTTGATACCATCATGAACATGGTTGGTGAATTAGTTTTGGTTCGTAACAGATTGATTAGCCTAGGTTTGAATAGCAACGACGAAGAGATGTCGAAAGCGGTATCTAACCTAGATGTGGTGACGGCAGATCTGCAAGGCGCGGTGATGAAAACGCGCATGCAACCTATCAAGAAAGTATTTGGTCGTTTCCCTCGGGTCGTTCGTGACCTAGCTCGTAGCCTAAAGAAAGACATTAACTTAGAACTGCGTGGTGAAGAAACGGATTTAGATAAGAACTTGGTTGAAGCGCTTGCCGATCCATTGATCCACTTAGTGCGTAACTCTGTTGACCACGGCGTTGAAATGCCAGATGTGCGTGAGAAAAGTGGCAAATCTCGTACCGGTAAAGTTATTTTGTCCGCATCGCAAGAAGGTGACCATATTGAATTGGCTATCGTCGATGATGGTGCCGGTATGGATCCTGACAAACTGCGCGGTATTGCTGTGAAGAAAGGGTTGATGGATGAAGATGCTGCATCTCGCCTTTCTGATAAAGAATGTTTCAACTTGATCTTTATGCCGGGCTTCTCCAGTAAAGAACAAATTTCTGATATTTCAGGTCGTGGTGTAGGTATGGACGTGGTTAAAACTGCGATTAATACCTTAAATGGCTCAATCGATATTGATTCTGAAATGGGGAAAGGGACTAAGATTACTATCAAGGTACCTTTAACATTAGCTATCCTACCAACACTAATGGTCGGGGTTGCAAATCACCCATTTGCACTGCCTTTGGCAAGTGTGAACGAAATTTTCCACTTAGATTTAAGTCGCACCAACGTCGTCGACGGGCAATTGACTATTATCGTTCGCGATAAGTCTATCCCATTGTTCTACTTGCAAAACTGGTTAGCACCTAAAGCAGGGCGTGTTGAAGCGCGTCAAGGTCACGGCCATGTTGTTATTGTTCAATTAGGCAGCCAACGAGTAGGTTTTGTTGTTGATACACTGATTGGTCAAGAAGAAGTGGTCATTAAACCGCTTGATAAATTGCTGCAAGGGACACCAGGTATGGCCGGCGCAACTATCACAAGTGATGGCCATATTGCTCTTATTTTGGATGTGCCAGACTTATTGAAACAGTATGCAGCTGCGTCGCGTATCTAAGTGATGATATATATTTATAAGGATAGCTATGGCGATTAGAGTATTAGTTGTTGATGATTCAAGTTTTTTTCGACGTCGCGTTAGTGAAATCATCAACTCCGAATCGCGACTTGAAGTGATTGACGTTGCAACTAATGGCAAAGAAGCAGTAGAAAAAGCGCTGAGTTTGAAGCCAGACGTTATCACCATGGATGTTGAAATGCCAGTAATGGATGGCATCACAGCAGTCCGTGAAATCATGGCTAAAGGTCCTGTGCCGATTTTGATGTTTTCTTCGTTGACCCATGAAGGGGCTAAATCAACGTTGGATGCACTTGATGCTGGCGCATTAGATTTTTTACCTAAAAAGTTTGAAGACATTGCTCGTAATCGTGATGAAGCGGTAGCCGTACTACAGCAACGAGTGTTAAGTATCGCCTCTAAAAAGGGGTTGATGCGACGCCCAGCACCGACGTCTCGTTCGACTACTACCAGTTCAACAAGTGTCTTTGATCGTACTTCACGTCCGACTACGACCACAACTCGTCAGGCTGCCCCAGCGACACCTCGTCAAGTGGTGTCGCACAGCGCTCCTGCGGGACGATTTAAAGCCACGGGTAAAAAGTACCAGTTAACAGCAATTGGTACTTCAACAGGTGGACCGGTAGCGTTACAGAAAATTTTAACTAAATTACCAGGTAACTATCCTCATCCAATTGTTTTGGTACAGCATATGCCTGCTACGTTTACCGCTGCTTTTGCTAGCCGACTGAACTCGTTATGCAGTATTGAAGTTAAGGAAGCGGAAGACGGTGATGTATTGCGTCCAGGCGTTGCGTATCTCGCTCCTGGCGGAAAGCAAATGATGTTAGAAGGGCGTCCTGGCGCTGCTAAATTACGCATCATCGATGGCGGTGAGCGTATGAACTATAAACCATGCGTAGATGTTACCTTTGGTTCAGCAGCTAAGGTATTTGGTGACAAGGTACTGTCAATGATATTGACAGGAATGGGTGCCGATGGTCGAGACGGGTCACGCATGCTCAAAGAAGCTGGGGCAACAATTTGGGCACAGGATGAAGAAAGCTGTGTCGTTTATGGTATGCCTCAAGCCGTAGCAAAAGCGGGTATCTCGTCGGAAGACTTGCCTCTAGATCGAATATCCGAACGTATGTTGGTTGAAGTAGGTCTTGGATAAGGGTACTGAATGATCGTTTGGAGTGTTGCAAATCAAAAAGGTGGGGTCGGTAAAACTACGACGACTATCACATTAGCTGGCTTACTGAGTAAGCAAGGCAAACGTGTGTTACTCGTTGATACGGATCCTCATGCATCTTTAACTACCTATCTTGGTTATGATGCTGATGACGTTCCATCCAGCCTGTTTGATTTGTTTCAACTAAAAGAGTATACGGAGAACAGTGTCGCACCGTTAATTCTGAGAACAGATATTGAAGGTATCGATATTATTCCGGCTCATATGTCGCTGGCAACGTTAGATCGTGTCATGGGTAATCGAAGTGGCATGGGATTGATTTTGAAACGCGCATTGCTGGCGTTGCGTAAGAATTACGACTACGTATTAATTGATTGTCCGCCAATTTTAGGTGTCATGATGGTTAATGCTCTAGCGGCCAGTGATCGCATTTTAATACCGGTTCAAACAGAGTTCTTAGCTATGAAAGGGCTAGAACGTATGATTCGAACTTTAGCGATTATGCAAAAATCACGTAATCGCTCGTTTAAAGTCACGATTGTTCCAACGATGTATGACAAGCGAACTAGGGCATCGTTACAAACATTAACTCAGCTAAAACGGGATTATCCAGATCAGGTTTGGACATCAGCGGTGCCGATTGATACCAAATTCCGTGATGCCAGTTTAAAACGCTTACCAGCGTCGCATTTTGCTGAGGGAAGTCGTGGTGTGTTTGCATATAAGCAATTGTTACTGCATTTAGAGAGGCTAGCTATCGATGAGTAGTGCGCCACCACTATCAAGTGAACAAGCATTAGATGAGTACTTTGATGCGTTGCTTTGTGAAGAATGGGGTGACGAAGAGACAGTACCCGAAAAAGACTCTGAATTAGAGCCTGAACTTGCACGCCAACCAATCGCGGCTCGTTCAAGCGGTTCTCCTATGTTTGCTGATGAAGACATCGAAGAACTTCCAGGGGCTAATCTTGAAGAAGTTCAGCGATTGTTAAATCAATTGGAACAGACCAATCCAGTTGAGGATCTCCATCTTGAAGAAGTGATGGAGCAAAATACCACAGATATCGCTGTGGAAACGGCAACCATAGAAGAAACAATGGTTGAAGAGCAAGTGATTGAGCCTGTTGTTGAAGAAATTCAAGAATGGGATGTGACAACTCTTACTGAAGAAGACGAGGGCGAACCTCATCATCATGTCGATGCAGTAGAAGAGGAAGAGGTCGCCACCGAGAATTTTATTGAGGAACCTCAAACCGATACGGACATTGATGTCGACGTCGATGTTGCAGTAGCGAGTACAACTGAACAAGAAGTAGAACAGCAGGTCGATACAGCCCCTCAGACTCAAACGGGCGGGTTGAATCCAGAGAATTGGAAAGATCCTATTCGCAGTGAAGCGTTTCAAGTGTTGTACTTTGATGTGAACGGGGTCACGTTTGCGGTTCCTTTAGAAGAATTAGGTGGTATTCACCGAATGGGTGAACTGAGTCATTTGATTGGTCGACCAAAGTGGTATTTGGGACTTCAAGCTCAGCGTGATGCTCAGCTTGATGTCGTGGACACTGCAAAGTGGGTGATGGCAGAGAAACTCAGGGATGACAGCTATAAAGAGGCATACCAATATATTGTTATGCTCGGTGAAAGCATGTGGGGGTTGGCCTGTTCTCAACTGATGGGAACCGAGTTACTGCAGAGTGAAAAGGTTCGTTGGAGAGAGCAAGTCGGCAAGCGTCCATGGCTCGCCGGAATGGTAAAAGAAAAAATGTGTGCTTTAATCCATGTAGAGGCATTAATTGCAATGCTAAATGCTGGGCTAGATGTGAAGTCACTCGATAATTAGTTTTTAGGTCGGAGACGACGTAGAGAGGAAAAGGTATGTCTCAAAACGAAGTGGTAGAAGTGAGAAAAGAGAAATCAAATGACGAAGTGCTTCAGTGGGTGACGTTCCAACTTGAAGAAGAAACTTACGGCATTAACGTAATGCAGGTACGTGAAGTGCTGCGTTACACTGAGATCGCTCCTGTCCCTGGTGCGCCAGATTATGTTCTAGGTATCATCAATCTTCGTGGTAGCGTTGTAACAGTCATCGACACTCGTTCTCGTTTTGGTTTGGTGCAAGGTGAAGTTAACGACAACACACGCATTATCGTGATTGAATCTGAACATCAAGTGATTGGTATCTTGGTGGATAGCGTTGCGGAAGTTGTTTACCTACGTACTTCAGAAATCGATACAACACCAAGTGTAGGTACTGATGAAAGTGCTAAATTCATTCAAGGCGTCAGCAACCGTGATGGCAAACTTCTTATCCTTGTGGATTTGAATAAACTATTGACTGACGAAGAATGGGAAGAAATGGCTCATCTATAATGGGTGATTGGTCTTGGTTACATCCTTCAGTGATCGCTGGAGGATTTGTTCTCATTATCTGCTTGTTGATCTTAGTTGTGATTCAGGTGAGACGTGAAATGACCAAGCAGTCAGATGCTCTGCGCCAACAAAACCGCGCGTTAGATAAAGAGCTAACCAAAGCCAATAAGCAGTTGCTTGAAGTTCGCTCTGTAGTGGTTGGGTTAGGGCAAAGAGTGTCTGAGCAGCAAGATATTATCGGTCATTTAAATGAACGCATCATGGCTTTGGAAACAGAAGATAATGATGCCCGTTTATATAGTCGTGCCAGTAAAATGGTGAAGCTTGGTGCTGACTTAGATGAGTTAATCTCTGAGTGTGAATTGCCCAAAGCTGAAGCTGAATTGATGATGTCGCTGCAAAATAAATTAGCCGGACGTGAAGCGGTCCCTCCGCTTGCGAGTGATCCGGATAACCAGCAATCATCGGCAACGCGCAGACGTGTAAAACGATCTAGATAAATTGTTTGAAAGCCGTTCTTTATTACATAAAGAGCGGCTTTTTTCTTATCCCCATTTTTTAATCTGAAACATTACCTATCAGGTAAGACCCATTCTATCGATTATCTTATCTAGGTCGATGTCGTGTTGATGATTTGACCTACCCAATGACGAGTTCGCATTATGAGTCGAAGAAGTATCGTGATGGTTAATGCGTCCCGGTTAGTTGCACAAATAGTGTTAAAATCATAATTTTCTGATAAATAATTGTTGTTAATAATTGTTGCAATGAATTGTTAACAAAAAAAACATCTACAAATCAATAATTGTATTACTTGAAACACTATTTTGACGCTTTTAGCCTGTGTTAAGATGTGCGCTCTGTTTTTAAAGCGAGATTGCTATGCTCACAGTTGATAACCTCAGTGCTGTTCGAGATGAAAATGAACTCTTCCACCAACTGTCATTTGAACTTCAATCCGGTCAAATTATGCAAATTGAAGGGCGCAATGGTTCAGGCAAGACCACGCTACTGCGAATCATTGCAGGTTTGGGGAATCATTTTCAAGGCAAGGTATGCTGGAACGGGGAATCGATAGAAGAGCAGCGAGAAAGTTATTATCAAGACATGCTGTATTTAGGGCATCTCGCAGGTGTAAAGCGGGAACTCACCGCATTAGAAAACTTACAATTTTATTTGTCCTTACACGGTGGTGATAATCAGCGTGATACTTTGTACAAAGTATTAAGCCAAGTTGGGTTAGCCGGGCGGGAAGATGTGCCAGTTGCTCAACTTTCAGCAGGGCAGCAACGCCGTGTTGCTTTAGCTCGTTTATGGCTAAGTGACCACTCACTATGGATACTAGACGAACCACTAACGGCAATTGATAAACAAGGGGTAAAAGTGTTGGAATCCTTGTTTATACGCCATGCTCAGCAGGG
Organism: Vibrio eleionomae; assembly: GCF_009874545.1. Classification (NCBI taxonomy): domain Bacteria; kingdom Pseudomonadati; phylum Pseudomonadota; class Gammaproteobacteria; order Vibrionales; family Vibrionaceae; genus Vibrio; species Vibrio eleionomae. Next base: position 113,320 of record NZ_WEKT01000003.1, read on the forward strand.
TGGAATGGTATTATTAACCACTCATCAGGACATGCTAACGGAACATCCTCTGTTAAGAACTGTCAGACTGGGTGACAAAGCATGATTAAAATGATGTGGGCGATCATTCGTCGTGAGCTAGTAGTTGCATATCGTCGTCAAGCCGATATCTTTAATCCGTTATGGTTTTTCATTCTAGTTATCACACTATTCCCATTAAGTGTCGGACCGGATCCAACCTTATTGTCGCGTATCGCCCCTGGTATTATTTGGGTGGCCGCTTTATTAGCCGCACTTCTATCATTAGAACGACTTTTTCGAGATGATTTTTATGATGGTACGCTTGAACAGCTAATGGTGATGCCTATCCCTCTGTCTATCAGTGTGGTTGCTAAAGTCGTCGCTCATTGGCTTCTAACTGGCTTGCCCCTGATTATTATCAGCCCTCTTTTAGCGATTTTGCTGTCTTTTGATCTCCAAACATGGGGGGGAGTGGTATTAACGCTATTGCTTGGAACACCAACACTTAGTTTTATTGGTTCAATCGGTGTTGCGCTGACAGTAGGGCTAAAAAAAGGTGGTGTACTACTGAGCTTAATCGTGTTGCCACTGTATATTCCTGTTTTGATTTTTGCTACATCGGCAATCGATGCTGCATCTATGGGGATGGATTATAGCGGTCAATTAGCCATTATTGCGGCTATGTTTATAGCTTCTGCAACCTTATCACCATTTGCGGTTAGTGCTGCGTTGCGTGTAAGTGTTCGCTAACTTAAAGTAAGGCAGATTTCATCTGGATGTTATGTCCGCAAAGGATAGTTGCCCCAATATTTAATAACAAAATTAAGCTAAGCAGTGATGACTTAGCAGAAAGTAAAAGTGAGATTCAACAATGTGGAAATGGCTTCATCCGTATGCCAAACCAGAAAACACTTACCGGTTATGTGGTAAGTGGGTTCCTTGGTTTTCGAGTTTGGCAATACTGCTTATTATCATCGGATCTGTGTGGGGATTGGCGTTTGTACCCGCTGATTACCAACAGGGCGATAGCTTTCGAATTATTTATATTCATGTGCCAGCGGCTATCTGGTCGATGGGGGCCTATATGGCCATGGCCATTTCTGCCTTAATCGCATTGGTATGGCAACAGAAAATGGCTTCTTACGCTGCTCAAGCTATTGCCCCTATCGGCGCCGTGTTCACCTTCGTGGCATTGGTCACTGGTTCGATTTGGGGCAAACCTATGTGGGGCACGTGGTGGGTTTGGGATGCGCGGTTAACTTCTGAATTGATTCTTCTTTTTTTATACCTTGGTGTAATCGCTTTATACCACGCTTTTGATGATGCGCGTTCGGGCTCTGATGCCGCTGGTATTTTGGCGTTAGTCGGGGTGATTAATATTCCAATTATTCACTACTCTGTTCAATGGTGGAACACACTGCATCAGGGCGCTACTATCACGAAATTTGCTAAGCCTTCCATCGCGCCAGAAATGCTATGGCCATTACTGATAAACATTTTGGGGTTTGCACTTTTTCTTGGGGCATTAACCTTGATTCGTTTACGTAATGAAATCTTAAGTCGAGAAAGCCGCCGCCCTTGGGTCATCGAACTTGCCAAACAGGAAGGAAGCCACTGATATGTTTTTTAATTCTTTTCACGACTTTCTCGCCATGGGTGGCTATGCCGGTTATGTGTGGAGCGCTTTTGCGATTACATTTATCGCGATGGCAGCCATTTGGTGCATGAGTGTTAAACGTCGCAAGCAGATTTTGACCGAAGTGCGTAACAAGTTAGAACGTCAAGCGCGTATTGATGCTGCGAAAAAAATGGAGAACACCCTATGAATCCGAGACGACGTAAACGCCTAACTATCGTCACCGCGATTGTCATAGGCATGGCGATTGCTATTGGCTTAGTTCTCTATGCTCTTAATCAAAACATGAACTTATTCTATACTCCAAGCCAAATTGTCTATGGCCGTGATGGGCATATACCAACGATTGGAGAACGACTACGCATTGGCGGAATGGTGCAGGTTGGATCGGTAAAGCGTGATCCGCAATCACTTAAAGTCGAATTTAAACTGAGAGATGTAGGCCCAACAGTAACGGTAGAGTATGAAGGTATTCTTCCTGACTTATTTAGAGAAGGCCAAGGTATTGTCGCTCAGGGTAAATTGATTGGTAAAACCACAGTAAAAGCGACTGAAGTGTTAGCTAAACATGATGAAAATTACATGCCGCCAGATGTTAAAGAGGCGATGAAAAATAATCATGCCTTTATGGAAGCTCAAGCAAAACAAACGGAGGCATCTCAATAATGATTCCTGAATTAGGTCACTTTGCCTTAATTATTGCTTTAGTATTAGCTCTCTTCTTAAGTGTGCTGCCGTTAATTGGTACACGTTTGCAACAGCCTCGTTTAATCTTGACTGCACGGCCACTTGCTTGGGGTGTGTTTACCTTCATTTTGCTTGCATTTGTTGCCTTACTATGGGCTTTTTACACCAATGATTTTACCGTGCAATATGTCGCGCAAAACTCCAACAGTCGGTTACCTTGGTATTATCGTCTAACCGCGCTTTGGGGAGCTCATGAAGGTTCGTTACTGCTGTGGGTATTTATACAGAGTTTATGGACCATCGCTGTCGCAACATTTAGTCGCTCATTACCTAATGATGCTGTCGCGCGTGTCTTAGCCATCATGGGGATGATTAGCTTTGGCTTTTTGATTTTCATTATTGCCACGTCAAATCCATTTCTGCGTACATTGCCTTATTTCCCAGTGGATGGCCGTGATCTTAACCCACTGTTACAAGACCCTGGTTTGATTATTCACCCACCGATGCTTTATACCGGTTATGTCGGCTTCTCGGTTGCTTTTGCGTTCGCTATTGCAGCGTTAATGACAGGAAAGTTGGACACCGTTTGGGCTCGCTGGTCACGCCCTTGGACGACCGCGGCTTGGATGTTCCTCACTGTCGGTATTTGTTTAGGATCTTGGTGGGCATACTACGAATTGGGTTGGGGAGGCTGGTGGTTTTGGGATCCGGTAGAAAATGCCTCTTTAATGCCATGGCTTGCGGGTACCGCGCTACTGCACTCTTTAGCAGTGAGCGAAAAACGAGGCACTTTTAAAGCTTGGACGGTGTTATTGGCAATCTGTGCTTTTTCTTTAAGTTTATTAGGCACATTCTTAGTTCGTTCGGGCATTTTGGTTTCTGTACACGCATTTGCTTCTGATCCATCCCGTGGCATCTTTATTTTGAGCTTGTTGGTTATAGTGATTGGCGGATCATTATTGTTGTTCGCCCTTAAAGGCGCAGCGATTCGTGAACAAGGTAACTACGAACTGATCTCTCGTGAAAACGCATTGCTATCTAACAACATTTTATTGATGTGTAGTTTAGCCATTGTGCTGATCGGTACACTGCTGCCACTGATTCATAAACAGTTGGGTATGGGGTCAGTCTCCGTCGGAGCCCCGTTCTTTAACCAAATGTTTGCTTGGTTAATGATTCCCTTCGCTTTCCTTCTGGGTGTCAGTCCGTTAGTCCGCTGGAAACGAGAGCAGCTCAATACGCTCGTTAAGCCAATGTGTATTGCTGGTGTTTTGTCTCTCGTGCTTGCTGGCGTTGCGCTATGGCTGGCAGGGCAAGCGTACACACTGATGGCTTATTTAGGTTGGGTGATGGCCATTTGGATTATTGTCCTTCACTGCTATGAAATGTACTTACGTGCAACCCATCGACATCATTTTTGGCAAGGTATTCGTAAACTGCCACGTTCACACTGGTCTATGGTGACCGCTCACATTGGACTTGCTGTGACTATCATCGGTATTGCGATGATTCAGAACTATGGGGTAGAAAAAGACGTGCGTCTTGCCCCTGGAGACAGTTTTGAACTTTCCGGCTACCAATTTAATTTTGTTGGGTTACGTAATATTACTGGTCCTAACTATGATGGCTATGAAGGTGAGTTTAAAGTTCTGCGTGCTGGTGAGGTCGTGAATACGCTAATGGCGCAAAAACGCTATTACCCAGTCTCTCGTTCAATGATGACAGAAGCAGCCATCGATAAAGGGTTAACGCGTGATCTATATCTAGCACTTGGTGAACCCCTTGAGAATAGCAATGCGTGGGCCGTAAGAATCTACTATAAACCCTTTATTCGTTGGGTATGGGGGGGCGGTTTATTGATGGCTATTGGTGGCTTACTTGCTATTACTGACAAGCGTTATCGTTTCAAGAAACAGCGTGAGGAGAAGGTGTCATGAACAAGAAGCTATTGTTTATCCCATTCATTTTCTTTGTGGTGTTGGTCGGTTTTTTTGCCGTGCAGCTAAATGATAACTCTAAGGGTGATGATCCCACTAAATTGGAATCCGTATTGATTGGTAAACCTGTTCCAACGTTTACCCTGCAAGATCTGTTTGATAAAAATCGTCAATACGATCAGTCGATTTTTAAAGGCCAGCCATTATTACTAAACGTATGGGCAACATGGTGTCCTACCTGTCATGCAGAACATAAGTTTTTGAATGAGTTGGCTAATCAAGGGGTAAAGATCATCGGTATGAACTATAAAGATGATCGTGCTAAGGCGATTGATTGGCTTAATCAAGCTGGCGATCCTTACATGACTAATTTGTATGATGGTGATGGCATGTTAGGACTTGATCTCGGTGTCTATGGTGCACCAGAAACCTTTATGATCGATGCAAACGGCGTGATCCGTTATCGCCATATTGGGGATGTCAATGCAAAGAACTGGCAGAATAAATTATTGCCAATGTACAGAAAGCTTGAACAGGAGGCGCAGCAATGATTAAGCGATTGATCCCGTTTGTTCTTGCTTTAGTTATGAGCCTGCCTGCTATGGCAGCCATTGAAGTGTTTAACTTCGATTCACCACAACAAGAAGAGCAATTTAAAGAGCTGAGTTCGACATTGCGTTGTCCAAAATGTCAGAACAATACTATCGCTGATTCAAATGCGGCCTTGGCTCAAGACTTACGTGAAAAAGTTTATCACATGACGAAAGAGGGTAAATCTAAGCAAGAAATCGTCGATTACATGGTCGCCCGTTATGGAAACTTTATTACGTATAAGCCGCCTTTTAATGCCAGTACATTACTGTTATGGCTAGGGCCAATCCTAGTGATTTTCGTCGGTTTTACGCTATTAATTATGCGTTCAAAGCGTCGTCGAGAGTTAATAACAGAGAAAGAGTGGAACGAAGAGAAAGAAGCGCAGCTTAAAGCGCTCTTTGAACAAGACAAGCAAGGAGAAAGAGACCAATGACATTGTTTTGGTTAGTGTCACTACTGCTTATATTACTTGCTTGTGCCTTTATCGGATTCCCGTTATTGAAAGGCAAAGCGCATATTGATAGTCACCGTCGTGATGAGCTCAATAAGGCTTTTTATCTTAATCGATTGGATGAGTTAAAAGCAGAAAACGATCATGGCGTGGTCGAAAATGAACAGGAAATGGTTGCTGAGCTAAAGCAGTCGTTACTTAATGATGTCCCGCTTCACTCTAGTGCGAATCAACCGGAAAAAACGGTATCTAAAGGGTTTGTGTTTGGAGGTATTGCCGTAGTTCTTACCTTATTAAGTGTTGGTTTATACAGCATTTTTGGTGATTATGCTGATGTGAAACATTGGCAAAATGTCAATCATTCGATGCCACAGCTAACGCAGAAGTTGCTTAGCTCACACGGCAATCTCACTGTGCAAGAGATGGAAGATCTGACATTAGCTCTACGTACCCGATTGCATGAGCATCCTCAAGACTCAACCGGTTGGTTAATGTTAGGACGCATTGCTATGGCTGGTCAGAGTTCGAAGATGGCTGTAGGAGCCTTAGAACGCGCTTATCGGTTATCTCCGGATAAGATCGATATACAGCTGACGTATGCTCAGGCGCTCATTGTTTCAAAAGATAAAGGTGACCAGCAACAAGGTCGAGAGCTGTTAAAAAAGATGGCTAAGCAGCATAAAGTTGATTTTAAGGTCTATTCACTGTTAGCCTTTGATGCCGCCGAACATAAGCAATATCAGCAGGCCATTGATTATTGGCAAGATATGCAAAATCTGATTAAGTCTGATGACCCTCGATATGCTATGCTGGCACAAAGTATTGACCAAGCTAAGCGCTTTTTAGGTAACAACACATCAATCGGCGTGCCTGTTACTGTTAAACTCAGCTCGGCAATATCTGCTTCGAAAGGAGCAGTATTAATCGTTTCAGTTCATTCAGCAGATGGCGCTCCCATGCCAGTTGCCGCAGCGAGATTTAGTGGTTCTCCATTTCCTCAGCATGTTGTGTTGACAGACGATAATAACCTGACACCAAACCGCCGTTTATCTGATTTGAAACAAGTCATTGTTAAAGCTCGGGTCGATATGGATGGTAATGTGTCAACCAAACATGGCGACTGGGTCGGTGAAAGCGCCGTCCAGAAAATAGGGGATCCAATAAAGGTGACCATTAATAAACAACAGCCATGATACGTTAGTTGTGTTTACTCAAGTACGATACCCATTGTTATATCAATAGCTGTGGGTATTGTGCCTTAATGACGGAAAATATAATGAATAACCGCATCATTCGCTTACTATTATTAGGTGTGATTTTGGCGTTAGCTGGGTGTAGTTCGGCACCCAATCAAGGTGGCCAAGCGAGCACTAATGATCCATTTGAAGGCTTTAACCGTGCTATGTGGACGGTTAACTACGATTATTTAGATCCTTACGTCTTAAGACCAACCGCAATGGCTTATGTCGATTACGTACCGACGCCTGTGCGGAGTGGTATCTCAAATTTCTTTGGCAATCTAGATGAGCCTGCCAGCATGATTAACAATATAATTATGGGTAATGGCAGAAAAGCGTTGGATCACTTTAACCGTTTTTGGATTAACTCTACGTTTGGCATTTTAGGCTTGTTTGACATTGCCTCGGCTGCAGGTATCAAAAAAGACGATCAGAAAGAATTTGGTGACGCAATTGGTCATTATGGCGTAGGTAAAGGTCCTTACGTGATGGTACCAGGCGCTGGACCTTATGCTCTACGTGACTCGGCTGATTTTGTCGACAGCACCTACGCCCCTCTTTCTTACTTAAATATTTGGGCTGCTGTAGGTAAATTTGTATTCCAAGGTCTAGAAAGCCGGGCATCGTTGGTTTCTCAAGAGCCGATGTTGAAAAACTCTCCTGATCCATACGCCTTTACTCGTGATGCTTATATGCAGCATCTCGATTTTAAAGCGGAAGTGATGAAAGATACTTATAACGCGCAAGACGAAGAAAAAATGGACGACTACCTAGATCAATATTAGGAGTCAGCTTAAATCTGAGTAGTCTCTATGCGGAGACTACTCGGCCACTAAAGTACTCATTAGCGACAATATATTCTGTATGTCGTGTTAACTCATCACACTGCATCATCCCATGACTAAATTCTGGCTCAGTGACTAACTGAGGTATTACGCCCCCCACTCGAATATTGAATGGCGTCAGCTCTTTTGCCCAGCTATGAGTAAAGCCAGCTACCATCGACGCAGCACTTTCAATTCCGGCCATTTCTAACGTTTCATTGTAAGAAATCACATTAACAATGACGCCTTTAACACCACTTAAGCGCATACGTTCTGCACATGTATAACCAAATGAAAAGAAGTTGGCGGTAAGCCTGTTCCATTGATCGACAAATTGTGTGGAAGCATGTTCAGATAAAAAGGATGGGAAAGGGGCGTTTGGCCAATGATTGATGAGCACATCCGGTGTTTGTTGATAGGTTCGTTCAATGTAATCGAACAGTGCATCCACCTCTTGTGCCGAGGTCGATAACATCGGGTAATAGTGAACATCAGGATTGATTGTTTGGCATTGGAGAGTGATCTGTCGCAGAGAAGTTTCATCTTGATCGCATAAAATTAACCGCGCACCCAAACGAGCATAGTGGAGCGCTAGGGCTCTACCAAATATTGAGCTAGCTGACGTAATTAAAATAACAGCGCATTTGATATCCATTGATTGATCCTCATACCACAGTACTCCCCCTTGACGATAAGGGGTTATTTCATGATGGTTGATCTAAATCAAACTCAATGTGAATAAGATCAAAATTAGCCAGTCTTCTAATTTTGATTTGTATTTTTTCAGTGTCGTTTCACATTCGAATCACCAATACAGCAAAGGTGTTTCATTATTCGGTGATGAAACGATACGAAACATAGTATTTATATTAAATATCAATGGCTAATATTAACTATCTATTGAATATAGTTTAAAGAAAATCACGCTTGTGCACGAATTTGATCGTGGCGATTAGCATCAACTAGCTCTTGATAAAGGGTGGCTGGGATAAGCGTTGGTGGGGTTTTTTCTGCAAGGTGGCGGCGATCATGTCCAGATAAATTACTGTAGATTTCTTCCGGAAGATCGAACGTATCCTCTGGCATATAAGTGAGTGGATCTGGCGTCAGGTAGTGACTCAGTTTTGCACTCGATAAACCACCGTCATGAAATTGACGTGCATGTTCTGATGAGATGGCATAACTGCTTTGATCATTGCGTAACGACTGTGGTTCTTGTAGTTGAAAGCGGCGGCGTAAGACCTGATCGGTGGTGACGGGTGTCTCAACTTTCTCGGCCGGAGTGTTATCTCGCACATCGTTTGAGAACATTGCAAGCAGTAATGAAAAATCGGCACGACGACTCTGGTGCACTGCTTGGTTAATACCAGTGCCGACCTTAATCTCGTTAATTAATCCTGCTTTGTCTAAAGTATGAACTTGCATAATGCTCTCCGTTTAACAATTAACTTAACGGCAACACACAGAAAAACTTTAGGTTTTTTCGATAAATCTCTATACGACAATTCACTGAATAGAAAATAAAAAGGCCTACCCGAGGGTAGACCTTAATGTTACATACTTGGTTTAAACCAAATATGAAGCTTATTTAGCTAGGTTTTCTGCAACGAATTCCCAGTTTACAAGGTTCCAGAATGCTTCCATGTAGTTTGGACGAGCATTACGGTAATCGATGTAGTAAGCGTGTTCCCAAACGTCAACAGTTAGCAGAGGAGTGAAACCTTCTGTTAGTGGAGTTGCTGCGTTTGAAGTATTAACGATATCTAGAGAACCGTCCGCTTTTTTCACAAGCCAAGTCCAGCCTGAACCGAAGTTCGCAACTGCTGAGTCAGTGAATTTAGTTTTGAATTCTGCAAAAGAACCGAATGCTGCATTGATTGCTTCTGCAACTGCGCCTGTTGGTTCGCCACCTGCTTTAGGCGCTAGACAGTGCCAGTAGAAAGTGTGGTTCCAAACTTGAGCTGCGTTGTTGAAGATACCGCCAGTAGACGTTTTGATGATCTCTTCCAGAGTTTTGCCTTCGAACTCAGTACCAGGAACTAGGCCATTTAGTTTCACCACGTAAGTGTTGTGGTGTTTACCGTAGTGGTATTCCAAAGTTTCTGCTGAGATATGTGGTTCTAGTGCATCTTTTGCGTAAGGAAGAGCGGGTAGTTCAAATGCCATTGCTCAATTCTCCATTAGTGTTTGAAAGAGTTTTCTCTTTCGTTGATTGCTTCCAGTGTTTTTTATTTATGCCTCATGGGTGAAGTATGTGCTTCATTCCATGGGTTTTTCGTCGTTTACGACTGACTTGAGATCTATTTTAGCAACTTTTTACTTTATTAAAACCCTAAACTGAATAAAAATAAGTAAGAGGTTGAAGATTATTCTCTCAGTACAAGGAAATATAGAGTTACTATCTATCCATGTATGGTCGAGAATACGCTTTTCAAGTCCAATATAATTCGTGATGTATGGCATTTTGGTGACTTGATAGAATGAAAAATTATAACCATATTGATTGTGGGCTTTTTATTCTCATCTAATGATTTAGAATGTCTCCAATCACTAAAACGTCTTCAATGAGGAAGCAATGGAAACCATCGACAAAATTAAACAGCAAATTTCTGAGAACCCAATCCTTCTTTACATGAAAGGTTCACCAAAACTACCTAGTTGCGGTTTTTCTTCTCAGGCAGCGCAAGCGTTAATGGCTTGTGGTGAAAAATTTGCTTACGTAGACATTCTGCAAAACCCGGATATCCGAGCAGAATTGCCTATCTATGCTCAGTGGCCAACTTTCCCTCAGCTATGGGTTGAAGGTGAATTGGTTGGTGGTTGTGACATCATTTTGGAAATGTTCCAAAAAGGTGAACTACAACCATTAATCAAAGAAGCGGCTGCACGCATTGCATCAGATGATGCGGAGTAATACTGTATAAAATTACAGTTTTTCTTGCTTTTCCTAGGCCACATTCGATAATGTGGCCTTTGTTGTTTTTAGGGTTGCTGTTTTTAATATGTCACGTTTATTCATAGCCGAAAAACCAAGCTTAGCGAGAGCGATAGCGGATGCGTTGCCAAAACCGCATAAGAAAGACCAAGGATTTATCACGTGTGGTAACGGTGACATCGTCACTTGGTGTATTGGGCATTTACTCGAGCAAGTTGAGCCGGATGCTTATGATGAACGTTTTAAAAAATGGAACCTAGCTGATTTGCCCATTATTCCGGAGCAATGGCAATTGCGCCCGAAGAAGACGGCGAGTAAGCAGCTTACAGTGATTAAAAAATTGGTAAAACAAGCCGGGCAACTTATTCATGCTGGCGATCCCGATCGAGAAGGCCAATTACTCGTCGATGAAGTCATTGATCACTGCAAAGTCTCCAAAGCAAAAAAAGAGTCGGTAGAACGATTGCTGATCAGTGATTTGAACTTACCCGCGGTAAAAAAAGCATTATCCAAACTACGCTCAAATCGAGATTTTATTCCATTATCTGTCTCTGCCTTGGCGCGCTCTCGAGCGGATTGGCTCTATGGAATGAATATGTCTCGTGCTTATACTTTGCTCGGGCAAAAAGCGGGGTATCAAGGGGTGTTATCGGTAGGGCGAGTACAAACACCAGTGCTTGGTTTGGTGGTTCGGCGTGATGAAGAGATAGAGCAGTTTATCCCTCGAGATTTTTTTACCGTTGATGCACTTATTCCATATCAAAATGATGGGCAAGCATTTGATATTCGAGCACGCTGGAAGCCTAGCGATGCTTGCCAGCCTTGGCAAGATGAGGAAGGGCGCGTCTTAAGTAAAAAATTGGCCGATAATGTTGCACTGCGAATTAAAGGTCAGCCTGCGACGGTGACTGAATCAGAGCAGAAACAGACGAAGCAAGCGCCTCCATTGCCTTATTCACTCTCAGCTTTACAAATCGATGCCGCAAAGCGTTATAACCTCAGTGCTCAGCAAGTGCTGGATATTTGTCAATCGCTGTATGAGAAACACAAGTTGATCACCTATCCACGTTCTGATAATCGCTATTTACCTCGCGGTCATCTAAGTGAAGCGGCGAAAGTATGTGAAGCGATTGCAAATAACGCTAAAGAACTGAATGGTGCAGTGCAAGACGCAGATTTATCGATCAAATCTAAAGCGTGGAACGACAGTAAAGTGGATGCTCACCACGCCATTATTCCGACACCGAAAAAATCCAGTGTTAATGGTTTGTCTGGCGCTGAAATGAATGTCTATCAGCTCATTGCTCGTCAATATTTACTGCAGTTTTATCCTCATGCGATTTTTGCTGAAGCGAAATTGGTGTTCGACATCGCTGGTGGCGTTTTTATCGCTAAGGGACGCCAATTGATTTCTGCTGGCTGGAAAACATTAATGGGGAAGCAAGAAAGTGATGATGAGGGGATAGATGCGGTTCCACCGCTAGCAAAAGGGACGGTGTTAACTTGCCGTGAAGGGGAAGTGACAGCACGTAAAACCGAACCGCCGCGTCATTTTACTGAAGCCACCCTGTTACAGGCCATGACTGGGATTGCTCGATTTGTTGCAGATAAAGATCTGAAAAAGATTTTACGTGATACCGATGGGCTTGGAACAGAAGCGACACGTGCTGGTATTCTCGATACCTTGTTTAAACGCCAGTTATTAAAACGCCAAGGTAAAACCATACTGAGTTCACCGGCTGGACGGGGATTGATTCACGCGTTACCTGATGAATCTACCTATCCTGACATGACGGCACACTGGGAGCATCAGTTACAAGCAATGGCGGAAAGAGGGCAAGCTTATCAGCCTTTTATGCACGCTTTAGAACAGCGTATGAGTGAGCTAATGGACCATGTTAAGCAAGGGCCGGTTCCTGATTCGCTGCGCTCATTACCTAAAGTAGAGCGCCCTGCATTTAAACGTAAACGCCGAAGTTACAGTAAAACGGGAACAAAAGGGGCAAGTAAAACGAGCAGTTCAACTCGCCGAGCCAAAAAGTCTTAAGTGTTCACAATCAACGCGGTCATTTAGCGCTAAAACTGCACTAGATCACCAAGGTATATGAGCACCATCAAAATTGACGAATTGTCCGGTACGTTTCATTGTTGCATTATGTATGAAGTTATATATCTGATAAGCCGATGTGTTAGGGTTCATTTGGGCATTTGGCCCGCCCATCGAGGTTTTGACCCAGCCAGGATGTATCGCGAGAACGGTAATGCCGCTAGGTTCTAAATCAATGCTGAGACTTTTCACTACTGAATTTAAGGCCGCTTTACTTGAACGATAAATATAAGCACCGCCCGATTGGTTATCGGTCATACTGCCCATTTTCGATGAAATAAAAGCCATTTTCTTATCGTTACCTTGTTTTACTAATGGCATGAACGCTTCGGCTAATTTTAATGGAGCAATGGCATTAACCTCTAGGGTGCGTCGCCATTCCATTTCGTCTGTCTGACCTAGGGGATAGCCTTTCGGTCCGTAGTAACCTGCATTGCTAATGACGATATCTAACGACGCAAATTGCTGTGCTAGTTTAGCCACAGCAAAGTAGTCGGTCACATCGAGTTTATGGCAAAACAATAAATGGTTATGAAGTTTTAAATCCAGTAGCTCTTTTGATTGTTGTGTGTCTCGATACGTAGCATGAACTTCATCACCATTGGCTAGATAGGTTTTGGCTAGCGCGAGTCCGATTCCTCGATTCGCACCTGTAATGAATACCCGGCTCATGTTTTAATCCTCAAAGGCGTTTATACCCAAACAATAGTTTGGTACTGGATAGGCTGAGTTGCAATTTTTCTCTAGTTGCACCACTTTTAACCTCTGTTACCCTATCGCCTCATTTATTTATCTTTCATGTTGGATGTGACCTTATGCTTCCTCTTGTTTATCACTCGATTTATTCACAACTTGAGCTTTCGCCAAATCACCGCTATCCGATCAATAAGTATCGTTTGTTGAGAATGGAATTAGAGAAACAAGCAGAGCAAGATCCCACATGGGGTGAACTGTTTGAATATTTTGAACCGAAACCAGTATCGGTCGATGAGGTAAAACGTGTTCATGCCAGTGAGTACGTCGATGCATTAATAAACGGGGATTTACCCGCCGCAAAAATGCGGCGCATTGGTTTTCCATGGAGCCAAGCTTTAATTGATAGAACCTTGATGTCGGCTGGCGGTACACGTTTAACCACAGAGAAAGCGCTAGAGCACGGTCTTGCAATTCATCTTAGTGGTGGTTATCACCATGCTCACTACGATTTTGGTAGTGGGTTTTGTTTATTTCATGATTTAGTGATTGCAGCCGATTGGGCACTTCAGCAAGAAGGCGTCGATCGAGTGCTAATCATTGATAGTGATGTTCATCATGGGGATGGAACAGCGGCGTTATGTGCACACCGAGATGACATCATCACGCTTTCTTTCCATTGCGATAAAAATTTTCCAGCGCGCAAGCCCGATTCTAATATCGATATTGGGTTACCTAAAATGGCTGGCGATGAGATTTTTCTGAGTCATTTTATGTCGGTGGTACCAATGGCTATCAATCTGTATCAGCCAGATTTGATCATTTATGATGCTGGTATTGATATCCATGAAGATGATGAACTGGGGCATTTAGCGGTGACAACTGCGGCTATCTACCAGCGCGACTATTTTATGCTTGAGGTAGCGAAAGAAAAAGAGATTCCGATGGCCTGTGTGGTTGGTGGTGGATATCGAGACCAACATGAGAGTTTGGTCCCCATTCATATGCAGTTATTTAAAGCGGCGCATGAGCACGCTCGTCAGAATAAACCTAAAGGGTAGGAGAGGGGCGGATTGCCTCTTTACCAACGTTATCTATATACTTAGTAGGCAGTTTTTTTAGTCCTTGTTTGAGAGCATTAAAACAAGTTTCATCAATAGCAGTGCCAACGTTTTCTGCCATTATTTCTAATGTCTTAGGTATGGGGATAGCTCCGCGATAAGGGCGTTCAGCCGTAATGGCATCAAAAATATCCGCAGTAGTAATGATTCGCGTCATTATAGATATTTCTTCAGCAATTAATCCATCGGGGTAGCCGGTACCGTCTAGTTTTTCATGATGGGCGGCGGCCATTTTAGCGAATTTCTTCAGTGGCGATATTTTCTCGATAATCTCCCTAGTAAAAACGGCGTGCTTTTGAATTTGTGCCCATTCTTCTTGATTCAACTTTCCGGGTTTATCCAATATTGTGTTACTGACGCCGAGCTTACCTAAATCATGCAGCAGTGCCGCACGTTTTAGCCATTGGCAATCTTCTTGGTCTAACCCCATTTCTTGAGCAATGATAGTGCTAAACACGGCCACGCGAGCACTGTGACCTGCGGTAAATGGACTTTTGGCATCGACGATTTTGCCAAAAGCAGCGACAATACTGTCGAAGTACTCATCATCGAGTGGAATCATCGCTTGAGCTGGCGACATAGACAGTACGAAAGGGGTGATCGAAGATGACTTGAGCGCAGCAGTAAAAGAGGATGTTTCTTTTAGTTGTCTACATAAAGCGACGAGGTGGGGATCTAACCAGGCTCCGGAACGATTTTCTACTTCCTCAAATGCGGAATTTAAATCGTGTTCACTTTGAAATACATCCATGACTTGCGCAAGCAAGGCAATTCGAGAAAATAGCGGAATATGTTCGCCTTCCAAACCATTGGGCTTCCCTGACCCATCCCAGTGTTCATCTAAATATTGTATCCCCTGAGCGACTTGTTCACTAAACCCCAATTCTCTAGCGACTTCAGCGCCTTGGGTACAGCGAGTTTGAATGAGTTCTTGAGCGTAATCCGATCCATTTTTTAATATATCAATCGTTGTTGAGATACGCTTGCGCCAATTTTCGCCAGAGCCTGCGTTTTTAATCACAAAATTAATGGCACTGGTTAGGCTGGTACCCACTGTTTTATAACGATGTTTAAACGTTCGATCATCGGTTGCATAGAGCTCACAGATGCGGGCGGCATTACTGCTACAACCCGCATCTTTGAGTAATAAGACGAAATATAAATCATACTGATCTGATAACGACAAGTGTAATAATTGTCCAATATTCATCCCTATCCAACAACAGCGCATACAGTGTTCTGGAGGCTGGCCTTCCGTCATATCTAGGGCAATGGTCAGCGATGAAATAAGCTCAGCGAGCGGCATATTGTGAGAGGTGAGTGCAGACATAGTCTTTGGCCAATATGGTGTAAATAACCTTATAAGTATAGTTGTTATCGTTTTTTGCACAGGAATAACCGACGACTGATTTGGAGGTGATTTTCGAGCGTCGGGTTAAGTATGCAAACGTAACAAAAGTATTGAGTCTGGGTGTTTCTGCCAGAATGCCATGGGATGAGTGCAGATCACTAGGCTTAAAGTGAAACAGCCAGTATTAAGGAGAGGATAAAGCAGACATAAAAATACCTCCGCAATGAGTAGCAACAATAATCACGGAGGTCATTTGAGTGTATGTATTTTAGTGACTAGGTATATCGATTAATCTGGTTTTACTGCGTATTTACCAGAGCCAAGAAATGCAACGGCAATACCGGCGAAAAGATAAACTGCAATATCTTCCACTATCCAGCCACCCACTTTTGATAGCGTGAAGAAATCGCCCAAATGAACTAATCCGATAACCACAACACTCGTGCCAACAATCAATACTGCGCCAATACGGCTGTACCAACCTAAGATCATCATTAGGGGAGCTAAAATTTCACCGATAAATACCGAATAGGCGAACCAAGCGGGCAGTCCAAGATCAACAAATAGACCTTCAATAAATCCGGTACCATGCATCGCTTTATGGATGCCATGAAGTAGCATCATAGCCCCAAAACCGACACGTAAAATGAATTTTGCTGCATCTGGGTGGCTTAGCCATTGATTGGTTTTTTCAACGAGAGCATTCATCGCCATTCCTCAAATTAGTGAATGATAACTGTTAATAATAAAACGTATTTTTAATATAAATTATGTTTCACTGCTCACATAATGATTAACCGATTCAACAATAGCTTACGTAATAAATTTGATATCAATAAGAGTTCATCAATGCATGGATATGGTCAATGAAAGTGTTCAATGATGGTCGATGTATTGCTTTGGGATGAGCAAGGGATATTTCGATACACGCATCCACATTATGCAGTGGTTTAAAGATCAATCCTGGCTGATGAAGCGTTTTACTCAAGATGTCGGGGACTATTGAGATACCCATGCCACTTCCTACTAATGCTAAGACTGACATAATGTTCGATTCACGGCTGATAATGTTCGGTTCGTAATTCGCTAACTGTCTAATCGCAGCGGCACCGTCATCTCGATGAGAGCTGGAATAAGTAATAAAAGACTCATGTTTAAGATCTTGCATCGTTAATTGGTGACGCTCAGACAAAGGATGATTGGCCGGCATTGCGACACAAGGTGGCCATTGTGACAGTGCTGTTGTGTGAATGGTATCGGGTACTGTGAGTGAGTAAGTGGTCAGAAAACCTGCGTCGATATCTCCACTGGCAAGTTGCTCAAGTTGAGTAAATGGATCGAGTTCTTTAAGGTGCAATTCAATATAAGGTTTGCTTTGGCGAAATGATTGCACAAATTGGCCTAATAACCCTGAATAGGTGACGCTACCTGAATAACCGACGGTTAATCTGCCTGTATCACCGGCAAATACACTTTTGGCAACGAGCTCTGCCCGAGAAGCATGCTCAAGCGCTAATTTTGCCTCAATTAAAAATTTCTCTCCTGCTTCAGTAAGCGTCACGCTGCGACTGGTACGTTTAAATAAATCGCCGCCAAGATTTTTCTCTAGTGCTTTGATTTGAATACTCAGTGCAGGTTGGGCGATATGCAATTTATTCGCAGCTCTCCCAAAATGAAGCTCTTGAGCCACCGTAACAAAATAGCGTAAATGACGAAGTTCCATTGTTTATCTTTTATATATCAATTGATGGTTAATTATATATTGGTATTTATCAGTTGGGGTGAATAAAATGTGACTCGTAGCATAAAAAATACGCATCAATGGCGAGTCACACTTCTCGTGTTTTGTGACATTTTAGAAGGGTAATATATGACGGATACACACACGATGGCATCGGCTGGGGGAGAAACGAAGTCTCGATCTATGCTGACATGGATATTAGGGGCATTATCGATCTTTGCCCCTTTTTCTACTGACATGTATTTATCTGGATTTAACTTAATGGCGAGCGATTTTGATACGTCAATGTCGCAAGTACAATTGAGCTTATCGACCTTTTTCGTTGGTATGGCTATCGGCCAATTACTCTATGGGCCTCTAATCGATCGATATGGTCGACGTGTGCCGCTCTTAGGTGGTGTTGCTTTATTCATTGTGACGTCTTTGGCGATTTTGTATGTTCTGAATATCGAAGGCTTGATTGGATTGCGTTTTTTCCAAGCCATTGGCGGCTGTTCAGGTATGGTCATTAGTCGGGCGATTATTCAAGATTTGTTTGATGAGCAAGAAGCGGCAAAGGCTTTATCTCTCATGATGGTCGTACAAACCGTGGGGCCGATTACCGCTCCTGTAATTGGTGCTTACCTGTTAGTGTTTGGTGGATGGAAGGCCGTATTCACCTTTTTAGTCGCATTTGGTGTGATCTGTTGGTTGATTACCGCTAAATGGGTCCCAGAGTCTTTACCAGTAGAGCGCCGGCAGAAGCAAAATATCGGTGAAATGATGACGGTGTTTAAACGCTTTCTTTGCGATTGGCGTTTTATGTCGCCAACTCTAGCCGGAAGTTTTTCCAATTCTGTTATGTTTTGCTTTATCACCGGATCGCCATTTGTACTGATGCAATTATTTGGTATGGGACGAGAAACTTACGGTTGGATGTTTAGTGGAACCGCTGCTGGTATGGTGATTACCAGCCAAGCAAACCGAATGTTATTAAAACGCTTTACGCCTAAATTATTGTTTACAGCATCGATTATTATTTCTTTGGTTGCTAGTGTCGCGTTAGTCCTAGTCAGAAATACCGATCAGCTTTGGTTATTCATGATTCCACTGTTTGTTTGTGTGTCTATGGTGCCAATGGTTTGTGCCAACTCCATTGCCATTGCCATGTCCGTAAGCGGCAGAGATGCAGGATCGGCATCGTCATTAGTTGGGGTATGTCAATTTGCCTTTGCGGGTGCAATCAGTGCGATTGTCGGCGCGTTGCATAATGGGACTTCTCTACCAATGTGTGGCATGATTTTGGTCTGTACGGTACTGGCTTTTGTGGTGAACTATCTGGGTCACAAAGCACCAGCCAAATAAATTGCACTTAATGGAGGGGAAGGGCAAGTAGGCCCTCCCCGTCGTCGTTTTACTCAAATTTAAACCAGTCAAACCCAGGTTGTCCGCTGGTGGACTTGATAGTGATGGTATGAGTCCCTGAGCTCAAATAAAGCGAAGTGGTTGCTGTCTCCCAAAAGTAAACGCCGCCAGTATTGGGTAAAAACAGACTTTGTGAGCTGTCACTATCTACTTGAATGCTAATTTGAGCGTTACTGGAAGCGGCATAGCTGACGCTCATGGAATAGGTTTTATCACTACTGGATTGAACCTGATAAGTCATGGCTTGTTCTGTTTCGTCTTGGTCGGAAAATAGTTGAACGACCGGGTTCCCATCACTATCTGTTGTTGCCCTGTGGTGCATTCCCGTCATGGTATAAGCATGTTCTGCCTGCAATGTCCCAGGTAGTGGAGCATAGTAATTACTTCCTGGAATCCCTTTATATAAAGATCCTAATGCACTCCATGAGCCGTAATCTGAACTTAAGATATCGACATAGGGTGATGCACTGGCCCCGCCACTGGTACGCCCGATAAACCAAGCGTAGCGGAATACATAATCTTGTTGTTCCATCCAACGTACCGTATCAGCCATGTAATCCATTTGGTTTTCTAACGTTTCATTACCACTATCACTGTAATTCCACTCAGTCACCCAAACTGGCTTATTGTATCGGGTATTAAACTTTTTTACGTATGCTTCAAATGAATCAGTCGTTGCCATGTAGCTATGCACTGCAATATAGTCGACACGACAATCACTGCAGTCGTCAAAAAAAGCATCAAGATATTCATAAGGGCTACCATCGTTATCTGTTCCCGGTATATCGACATCTCCTGGACTGTAATTGACTGCTGGTGCGACGAGTTTTAAATCAAAATCGTCCGCAATGGATTCTAAAGTAGGCCAAGCATCGGCTGCTTCTTGTGGGGTTAAGTTTGCTTGATCAGTAAAGTTAGGCTCGTTAAAGGCTAAAAGGTATTTTACTTCTGGGTGGTTGGTTAAATAGCTACGTAGTGCATCTTCATCAAAATTGGCATTGACGGCCATAGGAACGTATTCAACACCATATTGGGTGTAATCATCACCCACGGTATCTTCGGGCTCTGCTGACCAGTTATACCACCAAGCAATATGCCCGCTCATGGCCGCGAGATCGGCGGCTTGGGTATTGGCGTAGGCGAGTCCACGTTTGTCGCTAATAGTATCGGCAAAGGCGCTTGATGAGAAAAGACCGACCAAAAAGCTGCAATATAAGAGAGGAGTTGTACGAAAAAACATTGAGTGAGTTACCTATAGTCAAAGGAATAAAAAAAGTGGGGCACTTTTGCATAACTCGTAAACTTTAGGTAAAGCGATAGTGATGTGTGCGTTAGAAGTCGCTAAATTAACTCTAATTTGGAATGCAGTTAAAATTTATGTGGCAAAGGCTACTCGGCTATATCTACGTTATTGTCGTAAAATTGTTGAGTATTCCTGTACTTAATGTAAAAAACAGCATTAAAGGTGAACAGAACGAAAAAAAACTCAAAATTACGCACATTATTTCAGCAAACGGACCTAATAGGGGTTTACAAGTTTTATTACCCCGTATAATATGCGCCTCAACAACGGAGAGATGGCTGAGTGGTCGAAAGCACCGGTCTTGAAAACCGGCAACCGTTAATAGCGGTTCTAGGGTTCAAATCCCTATCTCTCCGCCACATTCGAAAAGCCCGCTGAGAAATCAGCGGGCTTTTTTCGTTTTCTACAGCTTATTTATCAATATCTAATATTCCCCCAAATTTCGGTAAGACATTTTTTGTTTTCGTATTCGCTCTTTTAGTCGCTACCATCCAGATTGTCTGAATTCCGACGGCAGAATACCTGTTTTCCCAAAGATAGAAGAAATGTTGCCTTTGCTGTGATCCTGTTCTGAACTTAGGTTTTTAAGAAAAATGAAAGGGTTAAATTGTGAAGAAGGCTGTTATTAGTCGAGATGGGATGTGAACTTTGTATCACTTTGATGCGATAGCTATTGTGTTAAGAAACCGGTTGCAATATTTCTTTATCTAAAGCGATAGCTAAGTCGCTAGAAAGGGCGTGTTACTGGTCAGCAGGCAAAAACCCAATATTACAGGTCATTTCTATGAGCCGTAATGTTGGGTTTTTTTGTATACAACAGCGCACAGGGTGATGGTATGAACTACAAAATAACCGCAGATAACATTCTGCAATGCGTAGGTGGTAAAGAAAATATCGCACATTTAGCCCATTGTTCGACAAGGGTCAGGTTGAGTCTAGTTGATGATGACATCGTTGATTACGAAGCACTTGGACATGTTGATGGCGTAATTGGTGTTCGGCGTAATGTGCAATGCCAAATTATCATTGGTAATGAAGTGGTCGAAGTGTATGAGGCGCTTGCTGAGTTGGTGGGAATAGATGTTCAAAGTACTCATCAGCCTAAATCGAAACAATCTTGGGGTGCCTTTATTCTTGATTTTGTCATCAGTATTTTTCAGCCATTGGTACCAGCTATCGCCGGTGGTGGGGTTTTAAAATCCATATTAATGCTGTTGGCAGTATTGGGGTTAGCGGATAAAAATTCGAATACGTTTCAGGTTCTTGATCTTGTTGGCACCGCGCCTCTGTACTTTCTCCCCCTATTGGTGGCAGCAACAACGGCAACCAAACTTAAAGTGAATATGCTGGTGGCTATCTCGACAGTGAGTGCGCTGCTCCTACCGAATATGAGTCAGTTACTTTCTTCTGGCATTACTCTAGGCCATTTGCCGGTGCAGCCTATTGCTTACGCATCTCAAGTTTTTCCGGCCATTCTATGTGTTCTGTTTTATGCGTTAATCGAAAAGCGCATTACTCAATATTCACCTAAAGCAATCCGCATCTTCTTTGTGCCGATGGTTTCGATGGCGATAACCGTGCCCGTGACTTTATTGTTACTTGGTCCTATTGGTTATTATGCTGGGGAACTGATGGCGACTGTTATTTTATTTCTGTTTGCTAAACTGGGGTTTGTTGCCACCGCGTTATTAGCAGCGATTTTGCCTTTTATGATTGCAGCGGGAATGCATAAAGCTTTAATCCCTTATGCAGTCGCCAGTTTTACGCAAATCGGTAAAGAACTCCTTTATCTGCCAGCTTCTTTAGCTCATAACATTTCCCAATCGGGTGCCAGTTTTGCTGTGGCCTTAAAAACCCAAGATTCTGCTCTACGTTCTACTGCAATTTCTGCGGGTATCTCAGCATTTTTCGGGATTACTGAACCTGCCATCTATGGGGTAACACTGATTCGTAAGCAGGTGTTGTACAGTGTTATGTTAGGTGGCGCAGTGGGCGGAGCATTCATTGGCTTCACCGCAATTGAAGCATTTGCATTGGTTGGGCCTGGCATAGCAAGTATTACAATGTTCACCTCTCCCGATAATGCGATGAATCTGGTTTATGCCTTAATTGCTATTCCTATCTCATTTTTCACTGCTTTTGCTGGTGTACTCATCATGTGGCGAGAATCTTCTGGTGAAGCAGAAAATCAAGATCCTAATTCTAAATCAACGCATGCGACGCCCGCTGGAACTGAGCACCATGCTTACTCTTTTTGTGCGCCAGTTATCGGGAAAGTGATTCCTCTTGAAGACGTTAAAGATGAGGTCTTTGCCAGCAAAATGGTAGGGGACGGAATTGCAGTGATTCCAACCGAGGGCGTGTTGTATGCCCCGATTGATGGCGAGATTTCAAGTGTGTATGAAACGGGGCATGCCATCAATATGATGAGTGCAAATGGGGCAGAGCTGCTGTTTCATATTGGTATTAATACGGTGGAGCTAGAGGGAAAATTCTTTTCGGTAAAAGTGAAGCCAGGTGATGAGGTTAACGCGGGTGATGAATTAATCAGGTTCGATTTAGAAGCAATCGTCAAAGCGGGTTACGACCCGACAGTGATGGCTATCGTAGCCAATTATGAACACTTTCAAATTGAACCGGTGGCGGTACAAAAACAGGCCGTCGATAAAAATCAAACCCTATTTATGATAGAGGAGCTAGTTTAAATGAGTAATAAACGCTTTCCGGATGGATTTTTATGGGGCGGTGCTATCGCTGCAAACCAAGCTGAAGGGGCTTGGAATGAAGGCGGTAAGGGATTATCTGTTGCTGATGTTGCCATGTTTAAAGCGAACGTCGATGTGAAGGATTACGCTAAGCATGTCGCGATAAACACTCAAACCATTACTGCCGCTATGCAAGATGAGAGTGATGCCGACTACCCTAAACGTCGTGGTATCGATTTTTATCACCGTTACGCAGAAGATATCGCCCTGTTTGGTGAGATGGGGTTTAAAGCATTACGACTTTCTATTGCGTGGTCACGTTTGTTTCCAACGGGTGAAGAAGCTCAGCCCAATATGGAAGGGGTTCAGTTCTACATTAATGTGTTCAAGGAAATGAAAAAACACAATATAGAGCCCATCGTCACTTTGTCACACTATGAAATGCCGCTAGCACTTAGCGTTAAGTACAACGGGTGGGTTGACCGTCAGGTGATTGACTGTTTTGTGCGTTTTTCTGATGCATGTTTTGATTACTTTAAGCCTTATGTGAAGTATTGGCTAACGTTTAATGAAGTAGACAGTATCTGCCGCCATCCTTTCACTACGGCAGGCATTATTCCTGACAAACTCACGCTAGGAAAAGAAAAGCAAGAGATCTATCAAGCGCTCCATCATCAACTGGTGGCATCGGCCATGGTGACGAGAGATTGCCATGAGAAAATCCCTGAAAGTATGGTCGGATGCATGTTGACTAAATTGACGACCTATCCACACACCTGCCATCCGAAAGATGTTGAACTGACACTATTAAAGAATCTGGATAACTATTTTTACGCTGATGTACAAGTATTTGGTGAATATCCGCCGCTGACTTTAAGCCGCTGGCAACGAGAAGGCATTAAGGTTGAAATGACTCAAGCTGATTGTGACGTGTTAAAAGCGCATACCGTAGATTACGTTACGTTTAGCTACTATATGTCGATGACAGAATCGGCAAGCGATGATGTAGAACGTGCCCCAGGAAATACCATCATCGGGGTTAAAAACCCGTATCTGGATGAAACAGAGTGGGGATGGCAGATTGACCCGGTCGGTTTGAAAATTTCGTTGCTTGAACTGTACGACCGTTATCGTAAGCCGCTAATGGTGGTGGAAAATGGGATGGGAGCAAAAGATACTGTTGAGAATGGCAACATTCATGATCCATATCGTATCAAGTACTTCAAAGAACATTTTGAGCAGATGCGTGAAGCGATCAATATGGGCGTTGATTGTATTGGCTATACCAGTTGGGGGCCGATTGATATCGTGAGTGCTTCGACTTCTCAAATGTCGAAACGTTATGGCTTTATCTATGTGGATCAAGATGATTTTGGCCAAGGTTCACTGGAACGTATGAGGAAAGATTCGTTCTATTGGTATCAAGATGTCATCAACACCAATGGAGAAAGCTTGTAATTATGTGATGAAACTAGTGGCCTTGAAGCTTATTTAGCAGCGTTTCGATGTCTTTCTTTCGCCCAGCGTTGGTAACGGGATAATCGGGGTCACTGGGATAAGTCAGCGTTTTTTTGAGAACGATGATCGCTTGCTGCTTTTCTCCTTGCTCGGCAAGAAAGTCAGCATAAAAATAATTGGTGGTACTATTGTAGGGATTCAGTTTTAAGCCCTCTTCCAAGAGTGTTTTCGCTTTGTCATCATTCCCAAAACTGATCGGCCAGCCGGGTGCTCGGTAATATAATGCACCTAGGGTCACATAAGGAGCGCCATGCATTGCGTGCGGGTGCTTCTTGATCACCTCTTCCAAAATTCCTTTTGCTTCTTTGATCAAACCTAATGCTTTTGTAACGCCGGATACTCCCGCTAAAGAGGCGATATTAATCGCAAGTAACGTATTGATATTGGGATTATCGGGCGCTTTCTTTGCTGCTTCACGCAGTTGAGTGATCAGTGCTGAAAAACACCCTGCCTGCTGTTTCTTTTCTGTGACTTGGTATTGGCACTTTGCCCACTGGGTTTCATAGGTATAGGTAGCGCTAACCTGATGAGCTGGCGCTGCTTGGCTGGTGGTGGCGAAGCCAATGAAGATTAGGTTCAAAAGTGCAAATAGACCAATAACGCGAACAAAAGAGAGCAACATGGAGATACCTTATCCTTGATAACCAATATCGAGTTTTTAATGATCACATAAAGAGAATGACAAAGTGATGACCACAGTGTTGAGCATAGCAAAAGAGCAAGAATTACCTTGCTCTTAATTTGATATTCCTGCGAATAACGACGAGAAATTAATATTGGGAATCTTTCAGAATGCGTTCGCCGTAGATACCATTTTTAGGAATAGGTTTGTAACTAGAGTTCGCTGAGCGCATAACACGAATCCCTTCCGCGCCGGCTTTACGAGCAGAGATGATATCGCCATCGGCATCGCCATAGTAAATTTTGATGTTATTGGCTTTGATGTACTGCGTTTTCATATATTTAGTGTGGCTAGAGCCAGAGAAAATAACGTCGTGCATATTTTTTATGTGAAACGTTTTTTTCAGGTAGTCAGTCGTGAAGTGACATTTCGACGGAGTACGTGCTGTAATGAAATAGATATCGTCACCACGTTCTTGGTGCATCGCAATGATTTTTTTCGCAATCTCTTTTGGCATACTGAACGCATCCCAACCACAGTTTGCCTTGTCCCAGAATTTTTGGTTACTTAGGTAAGAATAACCGCCGGGAGAAAATTCTTGTTGGCCACGGTAAAAGACGGGGGAACTAAATAGCGTTGTATCATCAACGTCTAGGCCAACAGCAATATGTCCTTTACCTTTTAGCTCATTTTTTATGTCGTCGACTGTGATCATTTTTAGATCTTTAGGGATACCATTATTGACTAATTCGATGGTTGAATAGCCTTTATGTGTGCCTGGTGTTTTTGGGTCAGCATTAGCCCCGGTACTAACCAAAGCACTAACGAGTAATGAAGTAACAAGAAGTGTTTTTTGCACCTGATTATCCTTAATATATAGCGAGTGTGACTTAATCTACATTAAAGACTGGATGCTATGTTGAGTTCCCTAGAATGTCTGTGATCTATACTTAAGTTATTGAAATATGATGAGACCTAATCAAATGACGTCAACATTCAGCTTATTGAGGCTGTTTGGCTATCATCAGGATTAATTGATTTATTCCGATTATGCTTTAAAAAATCGATCGCCAAACATGAATAATGCCAAACCTGTTAGCATGACGGCGAGCCCCGCGTATTTCCACCAATAGACTGGCCGGATCGGCATTTGAATTAAGCCAAAACTGTCGATCAACATTCCTGATATCAGTTGACCGATGATAAATAAAAACATGGCGTTAGTTATACCGATGCGGGGGGCTAAAAAAATACTGGTAAATACGGCTGCAGCACCAAAGAAGCCACCGGTCCAACGCCACCAAGGCTGTTGCGTTAATTGATTCGCCATACCAGACCATTGCACTTGGGTGGTAACTAAAATACCTAAGCAAAGTGAGCCAATACAGAAGGAGATAAACGCTGCCATCAATGGTTGATGGTTTACTCCTGTACTCAAACGGCTGTTGACGGCGGCTTGAATTGCTAAACCAAATCCACTGGCAAGTGCCATTACAAAATACAGCCAATTCATAATTCCCCCTAGAGGTTGACTTATTATTTTCGATACATCAATCGAGTCGTGCGTGAGATTTTAAGTAAGGTGCTGATTTGTAATTATAGACACTGAAGTATCTGAGTAGACAAGTAGGGTGGGCGGATTAAATAGTCAGAGACAGTGTGGTGCCAATAGCAAAGCGAATGAGAAGCTTAGTGGTCGCAAATTGGTGTCATTATTACTGGCTCTGACTTTCTAAGAATAGCGATTTGTTGATAATGTTACAAAATCAACAGCATTCTTGTTCGATCTTGTACAACAGATCCAAAGCCGGTTGATCCTCACATTGCTTAAAGTATTCAAACAGCATATTAAGTTGGTTCCCAATGAAGTGCAGATTGTCGTGTCCTCTCTGATGTTGCTGGTTACGTTTGTCGCTAAAGTATGTGTGCCAACGGTCATCGCCTAATTGGTTGTTTAGATTACTTTCTAGCATACCAATTAATAGGTCGGCATTTTGGTTACATTTAATTCCTTCAAATGACACATAGCGGTCTACGGTATTGTCTGATTTTTCCATCTTATACTTCCTTTTTATGTAAAACCGTTCGTATAGGAACTCTTTCTACTGCAAACCTAATACCAACTTTCTAAAAAAGAAAAGCGAGCAATAAGCTCGCTAATAAAATGCATTAAGATGAATTCAGTTAGGAAGGTTACTGCTCTTTAGCCGCTGCCATCTCTTGTTCGCGTGTTTTCTTAGCCATCGCAGTGAGAAAGACTTTAAAGAGGATGCCACTGAAGTAGCCACTCAGCGTCACGGCGAAAAATATGGACACAATGCAATCTATCCATAGGTAGTCGCTGGTGATGATTCGTGGTTGATAGATGAGAACTCCAAGAATGACGACCCAATGGCTCATGCAATAAAAGCAGCGGAATAAATAACTGATCATATGACCGCATTTACTTGCAAGCTCGCGAATCGGAACAAAAAGTTCGGTTTGGGTAATGGTGATAGAAATACTCGCTGAAGCAAGTGCAAGTACGATACATACCCAAAGTGCATGCAGTGATTCGGTAAAGAGTGCCATTATTGTGCCTTATTGATTTCATGTAACTTGAGAAGTTACATGAAAAATTGATGTAGATCAATTTCGATCAACTATTGGATAGCAGCACAATAACGTTGGATAAAGTCATCATTTAAATTGGCCAAGCTAATCGTTTTAAATCGTTCTAAGATCAGATTCTTAGCTTGTTGCAATGTGTCGTCGAGTGAGTGATTGACGGTTTGTTCTACAACACAATTAGGTTCATGCTGTTCAAAGCCAATAGCGAATAATTGAGGACTACCCACTGCGTGGTAAATATCAAGTAGTGTTATTGTTGAAAAGTCACAGGCAATTGACCAACCACCGCCATGCCCCTTTTCTGAGCTCACGTAACCAGACTTTCTTAACCCAGCCATGGTGCGACGAATGACCGCTGCGTTGGTGTTTAACATGGCAGCTATCTGATCAGATGTCATTGGATGATCGGGTTGGCGTGCAAGGTGCAGCAAGATGTGGAGAACACGAGAGAGGCGACTATCGGTACGCATGAATAGGATCTTGTTTACTGAGGATATGATCACTGAGAATAACAGCCTGTGATCGTTTGTCTAGGGAGTCACGTTTAGATAGTAAAAAAGAGAGCCGAAGCTCTCTTTTTAGGTGTATGGTCGGACTGAGAGGATTTGAACCTCCGACCCCCGACACCCCATGACGGTGCGCTACCAAGCTGCGCTACAGTCCGATGAAAACACTCTAATCAACTTTGAGTTGAGCGTCAAGCTAAACCATATCTAAGAGTATGATTTAATTATCCTTTGCATAAAAGCGTTGTAGCTCTGTTAGGCCTTGTAATAAAACTGGCAAGGTCGGGCTTTCATGCTTAATCCGATGGTAATGTTTATCGTATAACTTAAAGTTACCGAATTTGTCGACTACGGTTGTTTTATCACCAGTAATGAGTGCCAGTTCTCGTTCATCACCAGCTAGAATCCATTTTCGTTTTGTCTCATCAAATAAACTACGACCGCTACTAAAATCACTTGGGTTAGAAGAAACACCCATCAGGTCTTGTAAAATAGTGACGGAAAAGTCTAAGTGACTTGAACGATGTTTGAATTGTGCCGCCAATTTCCCCGGCCAGTGAATGACCATCGGTACTTTTATTTGGTATTGGCTGTAGTTACTGTTCGAGCCCCAACTGTTGGTGTTTGTTTCATCAAACTCCATACCATGATTTGAGGTGATAACGACAACGGTATCTTTTAGTAGAGCCATCGCTTGGAGTTTATCCAGCACTTTACCCAGTTCAGCATCCGCTGCTTGAACAGAGTGTTTGTAATCGGCTAACAGGCGTTTTTGTGTAGACTGCTCTGATGAATCACCATTACTAAAATCTTTAAAGTTCTCGACAGAGGTGAGCTCCATATAGCTAAACCAGTGATGAGAGCCTTGTTCAGTCGCCCACTGTGCCCAACGATTTATCGTTTGTATGTCTGGATTGATCCCTTGTTTGAAAGGCGTTCTTACCATAGGAAGCCCACGGAACATGGTCTCTTCGTATAAGGTGTCATCAAAGTTAGTGCCACTAAACAAACCGAAGTGATATTTGTGTTCTTTTAACACATTAAGCATGACTGGCGACGCCCCTTGAGCAGTAATGCTGCTCGCGTAGCTGCTTGGTAGCCCGTAGAACAAACCAAATAAGCCAAACATATCGTTACTAGAACTATAGTGGTTAAGAAAATTGAGATTATTTTGGGCAAATGCATAAGTGTTTGGCATATCTTGCTTATTCAATGCATCGGCGCGTAAATTATTGACGCTTATCACTAATACGTTGAGTTCATTCGCTCGACGACCAAATTCAATTTTCTCAAGAGGGTAGTTCACTAAATCAACATTGTGTTGATTCTCTTCAAGACGTTTCAAATACTCGTCGCGATCCAATAAACCATGTTTTTCCATAAAGGATTTAGCGGTCATAGGGTAAGACAACGGGAAGTTCGATTTTTGGCTGGTGACTGGCGTATAAAAATACGCATCAGACCAAACATAGATTAAATGGCTTGCAATAAAACAGACAAAAAAGACGGCCGCCATTGGGCGACCAATCCTTTTATGGGATAGTTTACGCTGTTTACGCCAAACCCATTCCGAAAGGCCGAGCTCTAAAAGGAAGATCAATGGCAACACCACGAAGAGGTGTTGCAAATCAGCACTGATACTGCTGGTTTCGTCGCTAAATAATAGCTCCCATACAACCGGCGTTAGGTGCAGATTAATAATCTGATAGGCTTGAGTATCCACTAACAGTACTGTGAGTCCAAAGGTGGAAAAACAGACCGCGAAAAAGCGGAATACTGCGCGTGACGGAATAATAAAGGTCAGCGGAAACAGAATCAGCAAATATAAAGCGAAAACCAAGAAACCAAAATGACCCACCCAGGAAACAGACAAATAGAGCTGTCCTAAAAAGGTATCAGGCCATGGTGATTGGGCAATATAACGCGTACCTATCAGCATCGCTGCAATGATATTGAAGAAGGCAAACCAGTGCCCCCAACCGACTAAACGTGATACTCGTTCGCCGTATGTGTTTCCGCTATCTACCATGTGATGTTCTGTTATTTATCCGTTTTTATGATGAACTCAATCTTCTAAAGATGACACCAAAGCTTGTGCGAATTTCTCTGCAATGGCTTTACGTTGCGCAGCCGCGACGTTCTGATTGATAACATTTGTGGCAATGTTGCCCGCGACCATCAAGGTTAACTCTGATGATGCTTGATGTTTTTCAAGAACAGCAGCAATTTCAGTCAAAATTGTTTCAACTTTTTCGTCACTATATTTCGATGTAATAGGCATAAATACTCTGATGATGATAGTAAAAGCGGCTTATGATAACCTACTATGCCTTACAACTGAAACCACAACGATGATAATTTCACTATGAGTCTGCACCTTTCTAATGTCATTTTGCATCAATTGCGTAAAAATGATAACGACGAGCTTGTCGTAAACTTTAGAGCACAAGCCCTTGATAATGATAACTCAACTGAGAACCTAGTGGCTGAATTGCATCGAGTTTTTAATGCAAAAGCAGGTAAAGGTTTTGGTTCTTTCCAATCTGACAGCGATTTTGAACTGTGGTTGCAAGAACTACGTCAGGGAACTCGCAATTTTTACGATTTCTCACAAATTAGCGCTCAGCGCTTAAAAGATGAACTATCTAAGTATCCATTTGCCGATGAAGGTATTTTGGTGATGGCTGAATATCAATCATTGGCGACAGATTACTTGTTTATTGGTCTTCTTCCTATGCACCAAAGCCTTAAAGTAACCGAAAGGCTTGATATCAGTGCAACCGACTACTTAGATATTAGCAAAATGGACATTGCTGCGCGTATAGATATTTCGAGTTATGAGACAGATAAAGAGTCAAACCGTTATCTAGCGTATATCAAAGGACGAGTTGGACGTAAGGTAGCGGACTTTTTCCTCGACTTTTTGCAAGCCGAAGTGGGCCTAGATACGAAACAGCAAAATCAGGTGTTAATGCAGGCCGTCGAAGATTTTTGTACCGATTCTCAACTGGAAAAAAGTGAAGCAATTAGTTACAAAAAACAGGTCTACGATTACTGTAATGAGCAGATTAAATCAGGCGATGAGATTGAAATTAAGGAATTGTCTGGTGAATTAGAGCCGACAACCGAAGGTACTAGCTTTCTAGATTTTACTCAGCAGCATGGTTATGAATTGGAAGAGAGCTTCCCCGGCGATCGAAGCACAGTACGTAAGTTAACGAAATACGTCGGTGCTGGTGGTGGTTTAAATATCAGTTTTGATAGTTTATTGATGGGCGAACGAGTGTTTTATGATCCAGAAACGGATACTTTAACGATTAAAGGTACGCCACCTAATTTACGTGACCAATTAACTCGTAATAAATAACGTTATACACATAAATAAAAAAGAGCGCGGTGCGCTCTTTTTTAATATTGGTTACTAATGTCGTTTATGCAGGTGTATTTTCTGAGGCCAGCACACTGTCATCATCACTACTTTGTGTTGCTTGTTTGGAATCAGTCGTCACCGGTTGGCATGGGTTAACAAACCAGCCCATATAAGAACAGACAATGGTAATAATGATACAAACAAAGCTTAACCACATGTAGGGGGCATAGGAGAGGGTTGCGACGCCTAAGATACTTGCCATATAAATACCGTTATCGCTCCATGGCACCATCCCTGAAGTTAATGTGCCGCCAAATTCTGCGTTACGCGATAGGTTCTGGCGTTCATACCCGAGGCGATCGTAATTTTTCGCACAGATTTTTGGTGTGAGGATCAGTGATACATACATGGCTGAGCCAAACACATTACCCAAGAAAGCGGTTGCGATCGTACTGACTGATAAAGAACCGGCACTTTGGACTCGATGCTCGAACAGTTTTGCGACGGTTTCCAGCACGCCTACTTTATCGAGTAACCCACCAAAACCTAAACCGAATACAATAACAGCGACCGAACCTAGCATGGATGACATGCCGCCGCGGTTTAAGATTGAATCAATGAACTCGACGCCAGAATGAATGCTAAATGGTGCCCATGCTGTTCTGAAAGCTTGCAAAAAGTCGACATCTTGGATCATGACTGCCCAAACAATACCGAGTAGCGAGCCGAAGCTAATAACAGGGAAAGAAGGCATCCTTAGCGCGAGTAAACCCAACACAATGACGACAGGTACAAATGAGTAGGGAGTAATGTAGAACTGATCTTCCATGGCATGCATCACGCCTTGTACTTGCGACATGTCTACTTGGCCGGAGTAGTGGAAGCCAAACAGCGTAAACATAATGGCGGTAATAATATAGCTGATAGTTGCAATCGGTAACATGCCACGGATATGTTTTACGACTTCTACGTTAGACATGGTAGAAGCCAAAATGACAGAATCAGATAATGGTGACATTTTATCGCCAAAGTAGCATCCAGAAAGCACAGCCCCTGCAGTAATAGCGGATGGCACTCCCAACCCTTGACCTATCCCCATCATAGCGATACCAGCCGTGCCGGCTGCACCCCAAGATGTACCTGTTGCTAAAGCGGTTAGTGAACAGATGATCATGGTGGCAAGAAGGAAAATAGACGGGTGAATGGCCTTTAATCCATAGTAGATAATCGTGGGTACGATACCACCAGAAATCCATGTGCCGACCAAGGCCCCTACAGCTAAAAGAATTAAAACAGCACCTAGGCCGTTTGATATGCCGTTTAATGCTGCTTTTTCTAAGTCTTGGTACTTATGACCAAGGCGAATTCCAAGAGTGATAATAATAAACCAGCCAATATACAGTGCGAGCTGAATTGGCAGATCCAATTTTGCGGTAAACGAAAATGCGAGTAGCAAAAATAAACCCAGTGATACCACTACCTGTAGCACGCTAGGTAAACGTTTTGGGGCCAGTGCCATTATAAATGCCTCTTGCGAATGGTTATGCTATTGGATGAACAGTAAAGCCGATTAAAACAAGCCGACACTCTACAGTAGTTGAATAAATATATCGAGTTTTGGCTTATAAAATATAGATTACACTACGAAAATCGATTACTTACGACATGAAATGTTGTTTATTTGGGGTTGTTTTAAAATAAAGTGTTATAAGCTGTAAGCTCTCTGTAAACAAGTAGGAATCCATCCATGTGTTAGAGGGACATGCGTTTTAAACCGACCGATTTTGGACTTTTTGCCTAGTTGAGCTGGTTTACGGCAGAAATCATGTTCGTCGGATAGAAAAAGTTTGGGATTTTATCAAGAAACCCTTGAGATTTTATGCTGAACCACTTATAGATGGGGGTAAGTTTTTTAGGAGATAACACGGAGAGTGCAAGAATGAGAGTTGGTCTAGTTGGTTGGCGCGGTATGGTTGGTTCGGTACTGATGCAACGTATGGTAGAAGAAGGCGATTTCAATTTTATTGAACCCGTCTTTTTTAGTACTTCGCAAATCGGTATTGCTGCGCCAAACTTCGGTAAAGAAGCGGGCACACTACAAGATGCCTTTGATATCGAAAGCCTTAAAAAATTAGATGTAGTCGTCACCTGTCAAGGTGGTAGCTACACAGAAAAAGTGTACCCAGAGCTTCGCAAAGCTGGCTGGAAAGGCTATTGGATTGATGCAGCATCAACATTACGTATGGTTGATGATTCGATTATCACGTTGGATCCTGTGAACTTAAAACAAATTCAAGCAGGTATTCATGGTGGTACTAAAACCTTTGTAGGCGGTAACTGTACGGTAAGCTTAATGCTCATGGGCTTAGGTGGTCTATTTGAGCGTGGTTTGGTTGAATGGATGAGCGCCATGACCTATCAAGCAGCTTCAGGTGCTGGCGCAAAAAATATGCGCGAACTCATTTCTCAAATGGGCGTGATTGCTGATTCTGTAAGTTCTGAGCTGGCGAATCCATCAAGTTCTATTCTAGATATCGACCGCAAAGTTTCTGAAACAATGCGTTCTCCTAGTTTCCCAACTGATCAATTTGGTGTACCTCTAGCGGGTTCATTGATTCCTTGGATCGATGTGAAACGTGAAAACGGTCAAAGTAAAGAAGAGTGGAAAGCAGCCGCAGAAGCTAACAAAATTTTAGGCATTCAAGATTCACCAGTGCCAATTGATGGAACTTGTGTACGTATAGGTTCTATGCGTTGTCACTCTCAGGCGTTAACCATCAAGCTAAAACAGAATGTGCCGCTGGATGAAATTGAAGAGATGATTGCTTCTCACAATGAATGGGTGAAAGTGATTCCAAACGATCGCGATATTACCGCACAAGAACTGTCTCCAGCAAAAGTGACTGGTACGCTTTCTGTTCCTGTTGGCCGTTTACGTAAAATGAGTATGGGTGATGATTTCTTGAATGCCTTTACTGTCGGTGACCAATTATTGTGGGGGGCGGCTGAACCTTTACGTCGTACTCTACGTATTATTCTGGCTGAAAAGTAAGCGTGTTCTAACGATCGGGGTTACTTACCTATAGAGCAGCCGACAAGGTTTAGTGAATAGGGAAGGGAGACAACAGCGAAACGCTGGTTTGCAGTGCTTCATGTTGAAAGTAATACCGTCATAGCGAGCAGCTCACTGACAATGCCAGTGCATGTTTATCTCCGAATCTGCACCAACAAAAGCGCCCAGTTAGGCGCTTTTTTCGATCATGAGTTATATAGGATTTAACCTAACCCCGGTAATAAGCTACGCAGACCGTTCGTAATAAACTCAATGCCTAAAGATCCAAGAATCAACCCCATAATACGTGTGATGACGTTAATGCCTGTTTGTCCGAGTAGTTTGACGATATATGGCGCCGAGCGAAACAATAACCAACTAGCAAAGCAGAATAGGCAAATGGTTATGCTGATACCTATGGTATCCCATGTGCTAGGGTAGCGTGCGCCATAGACAATTGTAGAACTGATCGCTCCGGGCCCAGCCATTAATGGCATTGCGAGTGGAACGACACCGACTTGCTCACGGCTTATGTACTCATTTTTTTCTTGTTTGTTCTGTTTATCTTCACCTAACTTACCGCTCATCATTGAGAAAGCAATGCTAATCAGCAGTAAACCGCCAGCAACCCTGAAAGAGTCAAGAGAGATACTAAACATATCAAGTAGCATCTGACCGCCGAGTAGAGAGCAAATTAGAATAACCCCAACAGAAATATTGGCAGTACGAGCCGTTTTAAGGCGCTCTTCCTGTTCCATATGACTGGTAAGAGAAACAAACACGGGCATGATGCCAACAGGGTTCACTGCGGCCACCAGACCGAGAAAAAATTGCAAAAAAATGGCGAACTCAACACTGTTCATTAGGTCATCTCATTAAACGATTAAAAATCGTATGGCAATTGACTCATGATGAGCCAGAAAGGATACGAATGAAAATTGGCCGCTAATGTAAGGCAAAATATCGGTAACGACGAATGAAAAAAATTATGGTCGATTTTTGTCCACGCATTACAAAAAATAATAGGAAAAGACAATAATGCTGTTCAGTCGTGGTGGAGCAAGGCATGACGTCTATCTAAGTTATGCGTTTGTTATCAAATTGACTGCATTATGTAGATATATTGGTTGACCTTAAATCAGTTGCAGTGTTTATATGTATACTACTAGTAGCACATTTGTTGTGTGTGGCGGTTGTTCCCATGTAGCAGAATGAAATTTTTTTACATAAAGGTGTAATTTTATTATTAGTTGTTGCTAAATTGCACATTAATGTGATTTTCTTCTAAAAATAAATTCTATTAATTTTCAAATGCTTATATATTTTTTACGCTGTAAATAAAATTTGTGTGTTTTTAATTTGAGGAACTGATCTGAGTCAATTTTTTTCAAAAGATGAAATATTATACTCAAGCCATGAAAGCAATTTACTAAGTATGTAGTCGTTTAAGTTGTTGAAATTCATGTGTTACTAGGGCGAATACTTACTAAAAAGTTTTTATATTTTAAATTTAGGAGATTCATTATGCCTGTAACTAACTTGGCAGAACTCGATGCTCTTGTGGCTCGCGTGAAAAATGCACAAGCGGAGTTTGCAACTTACTCTCAGGAGCAAGTCGATAAGATATTCCGTGCCGCATCACTCGCTGCAAACCAAGCTCGGATTCCATTAGCACAGCAAGCGGTTGAAGAGTCAGGAATGGGGATTGTTGAAGACAAAGTTATTAAAAACCACTTTGCTTCAGAATATATTTACAACAAGTACAAAGATGAAAAAACGTGTGGTGTTCTAGAAGTCGATGACAGCATGGGCACTATGACTATCGCAGAACCGGTTGGTATTATTTGCGGTATTGTTCCAACCACTAACCCAACATCTACAGCGATCTTTAAATCGCTCATCTCACTAAAAACTCGTAACGCTATCATCTTTTCACCTCACCCACGTGCTAAACACTCGACTAATGATGCGGCAAAATTGGTTCTTGATGCAGCTGT
Organism: Vibrio eleionomae; assembly: GCF_009874545.1. NCBI lineage: Bacteria > Pseudomonadati > Pseudomonadota > Gammaproteobacteria > Vibrionales > Vibrionaceae > Vibrio > Vibrio eleionomae. The sequence goes on from NZ_WEKT01000003.1 coordinate 149,722, forward strand.
TGCTGCTGGTGCGCCAAAAGATATTATTGGTTGGATTGATGAGCCTTCAGTTGAACTGTCTAACGCACTGATGCGCCATGATGATATTGCCTTGATTTTGGCAACGGGTGGCCCAGGTATGGTGAAAGCTGCATACTCTTCTGGTAAACCTGCCATCGGTGTTGGTGCTGGTAACGTACCGGTTGTGATTGATGAAACCGCAGATATCAAACGTGCAGTGGCTTCAGTGCTCATGTCAAAAACCTTTGATAATGGTGTGGTTTGCGCATCTGAACAAGCCGTCATCGTTGTTGATGATGTATATGAAGAAGTAAAACAACGTTTTGCGACTCACAAAGCTTATGTGTTAAGTAAAGATGAAGCAGCTAAAGTGCGCGGCACATTACTTATCGATGGTGCACTTAATGCGAAAATCGTTGGTCAACCAGCAACTAAAATAGCAGAGATGGCCGGTGTTACGGTTCCATCTGATACTAAAGTGCTTATCGGTGAAGGTTTACACGGAAAAGTAACGACAGAAGATGCTTTTGCTCACGAAAAGCTTTCTCCAACGTTAGGTATGTTCCGTGCAACCAATTTTGAAGATGCTGTCGAACAAGCTATTCATATGGTTGAAATCGGTGGTATCGGGCATACCTCAGGTCTATATACCAATCAAGATAAGAACCAAGATCGTATCTTGTACTTTGGTAACAAGCTAAAAACATCTCGTATTTTGATTAATATTCCAACGACTCACGGTGGTATCGGTGATTTGTACAACTTCAATGTTGCACCATCATTGACACTAGGTTGTGGTTCTTGGGGTGGTAACTCGATTTCTGAAAACGTAGGACCTAAACACTTAATCAACAAAAAAATCGTCGCAAAGCGGGCAGAGAACATGCTGTGGCATAAACTTCCAAAATCCGTGTACTTCCGTCGCGGTAGCTTGCCAGTCGCTCTGGGTGACTTGGAAGGTAAAAAACGTGCATTCCTTGTGACCGACCGTTTCCTATTTAACAACGGTTACGCTGACGAAATTGTCGAGCTATTAAAAGCTCAAGGTATGGAAGTACAAACGTTCTACGAAGTAGAAGCCGATCCAACACTGTCTATTGTGAAGAAAGGTGCAGACCAAATGCACAGCTTCAAACCTGATGTGATTTTGGCTCTTGGTGGTGGTTCACCAATGGATGCAGCTAAAATTATGTGGGTTATGTATGAACACCCTGAAACTGAGTTTGAAGAACTTGCGATGCGCTTTATGGATATTCGTAAACGTATCTACAAATTCCCTAAAATGGGTCAAAAAGCAGAATTGGTTTGTATCACTACCACGTCAGGTACTGGTTCAGAAGTTACCCCATTTGCGGTTGTGACTGATGATGAAACAGGTGCTAAATACCCATTAGCAGACTACGAATTGACCCCTAACATGGCCATTGTTGATGCGAATTTAGTGATGAATATGCCTAAATCGTTAACTGCGTTTGGTGGTTACGATGCGGTGGTTCACGCATTAGAAGCCTATGTTTCTGTGATGGCGAGTGAATACTCTGATGGTCAAGCACTACAAGCTCTTAAACTATTGAAAGAGTACTTACCATCTAGTTATAAAAATGGTGCTAATGACCCAATTGCTCGTGAACGCGTGCATAATGCCGCAACTATCGCGGGGATTGCCTTCGCTAACGCATTCTTGGGTGTATGTCACTCAATGGCTCATAAATTAGGTGCCGAATTCCATATTGCGCATGGTTTAGCGAACGCGCTTCTAATGGAAAACGTGGTTCGTTACAACGCGAATGATAACCCAACTAAACAAACAGCGTTCTCGCAATACGACCGTCCTCAAGCACGTCGTCGTTATGCAGAAGTCGCTGAGCATCTTGGTCTAGCAAAACCTGGTGACCATACTGCAGAGAAAATACAAGCACTACTATCTTGGTTAAATGAGTTGAAAGTTGAATTGGATATTCCAATGTCGATTCAGGCGGCTGGCGTTAATGAAGCTGATTTCTTAGCAAAATTAAATGAGTTAGCGGTTGAAGCGTTCGACGACCAATGTACAGGTGCTAACCCTCGCTACCCATTGATTAGCGAGCTTAAAGAAGTTCTTCTTGCGTCTTACTACGGTAAAGCTTATGTAGAAGGTGAAACTTTTGAAGGAACAACTGTCATCAAGAAAAAAGCTGACCAAGTGGAAGCCGTAAAACGCGCCCACGAAGCAGCAAAGGCAGAAGAAGCCTCTAAAAGCAAACCAGCAAAAGCTGGATCTAAAAAGGCGAGAGAAGAAGCTTAAGCAACAGCTCTAACGTTCAAATATCTTTAACTCAAAGCTCTACATATGTAGAGCTTTTTTTGTGCATCAAGTAACCAAGTATTTACAAGGACAGGCAAAGTAACAATAAGATCTAATGTTATGAATGCACAAACAAAAACGCTCTTCATAATGAAGAGCGTTTAATAAGTCAATTAGTCTGCTAAGACGTTGGTCACGACTTTATACGTTGGGTCTTGTTGAACATCAATTTCAACCAAGCTGCCCGCCTTTTTAAGCAACTTATGACAATCTTGGCTTAGATGACGTAAATGAACAGTTTTACCCAGTGCTGCGTAACGGCCTGCAACTGTTTCTATCGCATCAATCGCTGAGTGGTCTACGACACGTGACTGTGCAAAATCGATAATGATGTCTTCAGGATCGTTTTGTGCATCGAATAACTCCATAAAGTTCGCTGCTGAGCTAAAGAAAATAGGGCCATTGATTAAGTATTCTTTAGTACCTGTGTCAGTTGTTTTAGTCACTGCGTGAATTTGTTTGGCATGTTGCCAAGCAAACATCAGTGCACACGCAACAATACCTACACCGACCGCAATTGCTAAATCAGTAAAGACGGTCACCACTGTAACCAGCAAGATCAGGAAGAAATCTTGTTTCGGTACGCGGCGTGCAAGTTTAAAGGTTGCCCATTCAAATGTGCCGATAACCACCATAAACATAACGCCAACCAGCGCGGCTAATGGAATCATTTCGATAAGAGATGATGTGAACAAGATAAAGATCAGTAAGCCAACAGCAGCGGTAATACCCGATAAGCGACCACGACCACCTGAGTTTGTGTTGATCATAGATTGACCGATCATGGCACAGCCACCCATAGCCCCAAACACTGAACAACTGATATTAGCAATGCCTTGGCCAATACATTCACGATTAGACTTACCGCGAGTATTGGTCATTTCATCGATGACCGATAAGGTCAGTAATGACTCAATCAAACCAACTGCAGCCAGAATGACCGAGTAAGGTAGAACAATCTTCAATGTTTCCCAAGTATACGGAACCTGCGGTAGAGCAAAGGTCGGTAAATCACCTGCTAAGGTTGCACTATCGTTACCTGCCATAGAGCGTAAGAAATCGACAACAGTTCGAGTATCTAGGTGGAATACTTGAACTAAAACCGTGACAACGATAATAGCGGCGAGTGAAGATGGCACCGCTTTAGTGAATTTCGGTAAAAAGTGGATGATCGCCATAGTCAAAGCAACCAGCGCGAGCATGATCCACATTTTATCTTGTGGCAACCAATCCATGACACCCTGTGCATTAGGCATTTTGAATTGGGCTAATTGGGCAAGGAAAATGATAATCGCTAGACCATTAACGAAGCCAATCATCACGGGGGTTGGTACGATTCGAATGAATTTACCCAATTTAAAGATGCCTGCGAGAACTTGAAGTACTCCCGCTAAGAAGACGGCAACAAACAGATATTGAACACCGTGATCTGCCACTAAAGCGACCATTACCACAGCCATAGAGCCAGTTGCGCCAGAAATCATGCCTGGACGACCACCAAAAATTGAGGTCATTAGGCCTACTAAGAATGCGGCATATAAGCCGACCATTGGGTCGACACCAGCAACAAATGAAAAGGCAACGGCTTCAGGAACGAGGGCGAGTGCCACTGTGATTCCTGAAAGCACATCGTTTTTCACCGAGTGCGTTGAAAACTTCGGAAATTCAAACATGTCTATTGCTTACTTATTTTTAAAGGTGCTAGGTAACCAAATCAAGTGGATATGAGGTTATTCACTTAAGTGTAGACGATATCAACCCTGTGGGGGGATAGCAGTTGTTCTACGTAACGATTGGTATTGTGAACGGGGAATGCTACAGAAATGTTGCCAAGAGTTCAATATACAAGCAGTGGATTAACGCTTGTAAGTACAAGAAAGTGGCAAAGTATACCTAAGTAACCTTAAAAAGCTTAAAAAAGAGGCCACCATAAAGGTGGCCTCTGAGTTCTTTTTACCAAGTTACGTTAATTAGTAGCCTTGAGGTTTGGTCATTTCAGCGCTAGCTTTTGAGCGAGCCGCTTGACTACCTGCACCGATAGAGTGGTAACGTTCACTTCTAAACGGTGCAGCCACAACAGTGATATCTTTCACTTCATGTGTGCCTGCTGCTTTAGTCATTGCTGACGATGCATGGCCTTTGTGATTCCAAACTACAGTACCACTGCTTTGAGATGGTGCCTCATTGCTGTCGACTGTAACTGTGCCCATTTCTACCTCAGTAGATTGAGCCTCTTCCACAACGTTTGCTTGCTCAGTCACTGGCGCTTCAATAGCTGATGCTACTGCTACTTCAGTTTCATCTACAGCTGGAGCTTCAACGTGACCTGACTCTTCAACAGTCTCGACTAAAATCGGTGACTCTTCAACAATTGGTGCAACTTGTGTTTCTTCCACGACAGGTGTCTGTACAGGTTGTTCCGTTACTGCTGGCTGTGGTTCACGACGAACAATCACTTTACCCATTGCCATTTCAGGACAAGCAAACCCGCCGAGTGTAGCAACGTCCACTGGTTTAGTTTCCATTGCTGGTGTTTCTGCTGGTTTTTGTCTAGTTTCTGGCTTAGTGATGCCATAACTTGGCATAACTTTACCCATCGCCATTTCTGGTGACGCTACACCACCTTTACGTAGGCGGAATGGGTTAGGGCGACGATCGCGACCGCGACGACGGCGTTGACCACTTGCGCGTAGATGACGAGGAGAGCGACGATTACGGCGCTGTTTAGGCTTGTCCTCAGATTCTACTTCAGAGCTTGCATCTTGGACGGGTTGTTCAACAACACTTGCAGGTGATGCTTCAGCCACTGTTTCAACCGGAGTAATAACATCTTCAACCGGAGTAATAACATCCATGACCTCTTCAGGCTCTTGGCTGTTCTTACGCACTTGTTTCGTTAGCTTACGGCGTTGACGACGTTCTTTAACCTTAGCTGCTTTCGTATCGTTTTGTTTATCTTGGCTAGCATTGTCTTTTGCCGCTTCGCCTTTCGCTTGTTCCGCTAATTGACGGCCTTGCTCTTGCAGTTTGCTGTCTTTTGCATCCTCATGAGCTTTGTTGTCATCGCGTTTATTATTGCGACGATCTTGCTTAGGCTTACGATCTTGACGCTGCTTGCGATTGTTATTGCTGTTGTTATTGCGGTCTTTTTCTGCGTTCGCATTGTCTTTGTTATTGCGATTATCGCTGCTCTTCTCGTTTACATCATCAGCGTTGCGATTGTTACGTTTGTTTTTGTCACGATTGTTACGGCGACGATCGTTATTGCGATCGCGACGAGGCTGGCGCTGCTTTTGTTCTGAGTTTTGTGTCTGCTCAGGTTCAACACTTTCAACACTTTTCGCTTCGGTCTTTTCAGCAGGTGCTTCTTCAGCAGAGAAGAAACTTGCCAATGCTTTCATAAAGCGACTAAACAAGCTTGGTTTAGCAGGCGCTGTTTCTTTAGGTGCTGCCGGTTTTTCAGCAGGCTTAGTTGCTGTAGTTGGCTCAGAAGGTGTTCCGAATCCTTTTAGCATTGGCTCTTCAATGCGTTTTGGTTTCAGTTCAGTGTCTGTTGTTTCCAAGCCTTCTGCTTCTTTCATGCTTTCCAGTTTCTTAGGAATCAAGTAAGACAGCAGTTTTTGTTCTTCACCCTCACGGATACGGATCACTTCAAAATGCGGAGTTTCCATATCAGAGGTAGGAACGATAGTAATCTTAACTTCTTGGTTGCGTTCAATGTGGTTAACAGAACGACGCTTTTCATTCAACAAGTAAGAGGCAATCGATACTGGAACGACAGCAAGAACTTGTGCTGTGTTGTCTTTTAGTGCTTCTTCTTCGATAAGACGTAAGACAGACAGAGCCAAAGATTCGTTGTCACGAATTACACCCGTACCGTTACAGCGCGGACAAATATGGTGACTTGCTTCAGCTAGAGAAGGGCTCAAGCGCTGGCGAGACATCTCTAAGAGGCCGAAACGAGAAATACGACCGATTTGAACGCGAGCACGATCCATGCGAACCGCTTCACGTAGACGACTTTCTACTTCGCGTTGATGGCGTACTGGCGTCATATCGATAAAGTCGATAACAACCAAACCACCTAAATCACGTAGACGAAGTTGACGGGCAATTTCATCTGCTGCTTCTAGGTTGGTGTTAAGTGCGGTTTCTTCAATATCGCCACCTTTGGTTGCGCGAGCAGAGTTGATATCGATAGAGGTTAGAGCTTCTGTAGGGTCAATAACGATTGAACCACCAGAAGGCAAGCGCACTTCACGTTGGAAAGCTGATTCGATTTGGCTTTCAATTTGGTAATGACTGAATAGTGGCACGTCACCATCGTATTTTTTAACTCGACTAACAAAGTCAGGGCGAACGACGTTGATGTGTTCCATTACTCGATCAAAGATCGTTTGGCTATCAATTAAGATTTCACCAATATCACGACGTAAATAGTCACGAATAGCGCGAACTACCACGTTGCTTTCTTGGTGAATAAGGAAGGGTGCAGGTTTGGATTCTGCCGCTTCTTTTACACGACTCCAAAGGTTGAGCATGTAGGATAAATCGCCCTGCAGTTCTTCAGCACTTTTACCGACACCCGCTGTACGAACAATTAAGCCCATACCTTGAGGTGTTTCTAGTGTTGATAATGCTGCTTTTAGAGCTGTACGCTCTTCACCTTCGATACGGCGAGAGATACCGCCTGCACGAGGGTTATTTGGCATTAATACTAGGTAGCTACCTGCTAGTGAGATAAAGGTAGTTAATGCTGCCCCTTTGCTGCCACGCTCTTCCTTTTCTACTTGGACAATGACTTCTTGGCCTTCTTTAAGCACTTCTTTAATGCTTGGACGACCTTGGTAGGTATATCCGTTTGGAAAGTATTCGCGGGCTATTTCTTTGAGGGGAAGGAAACCATGTCGTTCTGCACCGTAATCAACAAAAGCAGCTTCCAGACTTGGCTCAATACGGGTGATTCGTCCTTTATATATATTTGCTTTTTTCGATTCATGACCGGGACTTTCGATATCCAAATCGAAAAGTCGCTGGCCATCAACCAACGCGACACGCATCTCTTCTTTTTGAGTTGCGTTTATTAACATTCTTTTCATTGAAAAAATCTCGTTATCTTTATCTTTCGTTTTGATTTTCGTTCTTACTGCTGTGATTCGCTTTCAAGGTGCCTGATCCCATGGCTTATATGTACAGCCTCCCGGCTGGAAGGGATGCTCTAAGGGCACATCAGTTACCACAGACACATTGGTGCCTGTGATCCGCATCGTATGGCGGAGGATACTCAACATGAAAAGGCGATGAGTAGAGCAGTAAGAGGACGTTAACCAACCGTGTCTTACGCCACATGCTGCACATTGATTTCGGCCAACTACTCATTAACATTGCGCACAGTTGAAACACACAAAGTAAACTATAAGGCGTTTAACTATGGACAGGTGTGAACTATAGCAGTGACTGTGTAACACAGCAATCTGCTTTATTCGAAAGGACACAAAATTTTGCTTTCTGGCCCAAAAATGAGGTGCAGAGCGGGATTGAGTACAAAAAATACACATAAAAAGAGAGGGTTTTTTGTGCGGTTTTATCGTACATAATTCTGCTTTGGCGATTGGAGTTGTTGTCATTTTCTCCACTCTCAGTGCAGATTTTTAAAAAACAGTCATTTTTATACCCAAATGACCTCAAGGTGTTGTTTCAGTGAGAATGCATTTGCCCTTAGGCAAAGTACTGATTTAAAAATCAGTAACTCATCCTAGGGCGAGTATATCTAGTCACCGTAACGATAGTTTTTTGAGTAACACATTGAGAAATCCCCCCAAATTTCTAGGCTGAGCAGGTTTGGTCTCGATAGAAGTTAATGTTTCATCGGGAGCTACAATTGTTGGGTCTTCTGCTGGTAAATGGTTTCTTTGTTGTAGCTCTAATTCAATCTGGTTCGCAATTTCAAAATGGCTGAATAGTGACTCTTCACCATTGTATGATTTTACGCGATCGGTAAATTTAGGGTAAACCGAATTAACGTGCTCTAGCACACGTTCATAGATGGTGTCGCTGTCGATAAGAATTTCATCAATATCATGATGCAAATAGTCGCGAATCGCACGGTTCAATACGTTACTTTCTTGGTGAATTAAAAATGGTGCACTGTTTGAATCAGCTGCGTTTTTGATGTCTGCCCAGTGGTTGAGTATCACATTAAGGTCCCACTTTAGATCTTCGCCATTTCTTCTTATGCCTGCATTACGAACGATAAGACCCATACCCAGTGGAAGTTCCAGTGTGCTTAGTGCTGCTTTTAGTTTAATACGTTCATCACCTTCAATGCGGCGAGAAATTCCGCCAGCACGAGGGTTATTTGGCATTAATACTAGGTAGCTACCTGCAAGTGAGATAAAGGTGGTTAATGCTGCGCCTTCGCTGCCACGCTCTTCCTTTTCTACTTGGACAATGACTTCTTGGCCTTCTTTAAGTACTTCTTTAATGCTTGGGCGGCCTTGGTAGGTATATCCGGCTAGAAAGTATTCGCGGGCAACTTCTTTGAGGGGGAGAAAGCCATGTCGTTCAGCGCCATAATCAACAAAAGCAGCTTCTATACTTGACTCTATACGGGTGATTCGTCCTTTATAGATATTGGCTTTTTTCGATTCATGACCGGGGCGTTCGATGTCCAACTTGATGAGTTGCTGATCGTCTATTAGAGCGACATGGATTTCTTTTGTTTGAGTGGTATGTATTAATAGTCTTTTCATCGAAAAATCTCATTATCAACTTTTATTGTCAGATATCGGCTCATTAGCCATACCAAACTGAATGATTTTTGGTCTTCTGCAGGAAGCGATGAACTATAGCAATGACAATAATCCCCGCCAATTGGCTTTAGAGTTTAGGTGTGAAATTTTGCGTCTTGTCCCCAAAAATGGCGAACTGAGCCAACTAAAGTATGAATAGCCATTGGACATAGATGGTGTGTTGATGTTGTTTTCAGCGTTCCAGCCGTGCTAACAAGAATATTGCTATTATTTTTACCGTTTGAGACAGGAATAAACGTAAAAGCTCGCTTTTTGATAAACACCCAAATAGGTTTTTGGTTGAATTAAGGTTAAAATAGCCGCCATGAGTGAAATTAAAACACAAGTCCAGTTCGTTGATATTGACGAAGACATGGCTGGTCAACGTATAGATAATTTCTTACGTAACCAATTAAAAAGTATTCCTAAAAGCATGGTGTATCGCATCTTGCGTAAGGGCGAAGTGCGCGTTAATAAAAAGCGAGTGAAAGCAGAATATAAAATTGCAGCTGGTGACGTTGTACGTATTCCTCCGGTTACGATACAAGAACAAGATGTGAATGCGCCTGCTCCAGTTAGCACTAAACTCAATAAAGTGGCTGAACTTGAAGACCGTATTATTTATGAAGATGATCATATGCTCATCTTGAATAAACCATCAGGTACTGCGGTTCATGGAGGAAGTGGGCTAAAATTTGGAGCGATAGAGGCGTTGCGGGCGCTGCGTCCTCAGGCTCGTTTTCTTGAATTAGTGCATCGTATTGACCGAGATACATCAGGTATTTTGTTGGTCGCTAAAAAGCGTTCTGCACTACGTCACCTTCAAGCTCAGTTTCGTGAAAAGACCGTGCATAAGTATTACTTTGCATTGGTGATGGGGCAGTGGAAGAATAACTGTAAATCAGTTAACGCACCGCTTTTGAAAAACGAAGTGAACAGTATTGTACGTGTTAACCCTAAAGGAAAACCTTCAGAAACACGTTTCAAGATTCTAGAAAAATTCAAAGAAGCGACGTTGGTGCAAGCAAGCCCGATTACTGGCAGAACTCACCAAATTCGCGTGCATACCCAGTATATGGGGCATCCTATTGCGTGGGATGACCGTTACGGAGATCCTCGTTTTGATGCCTACACGGCTCAATTTGGTATTCAGCGTCTATTTCTCCATGCGGCGAATATTCAATTTACTCATCCGGGTAGTAATGAACGTGTTGAAATACATGCGCCTTTAGAAAGACGATTAGAAAAAGCATTGGAGCAAATACGTAAAGAGCGTTGAGCCAAGGTTTGAGTTGCAGGTTTATTGATTAAGAAGGCTTAGTTAACGTAAGCCTTCTTTTTTTTGACAGCTACTAATCGCTCATCATCATTAGATGGCACGTAAGCCTTGCTTTTCTAACATGCTGATAAGAGTGATGAGAGGTAGACCGATAAGGCTATTGGGATCTTTCCCTTCAAGCTTTTCGAAAAGAGCGATGCCTAACCCTTCACTTTTAAAGCTGCCCGCACATTGTAGAGGTTGTTCTTTACGAACATAATTTTCGGCCATTTCACGGGTCAGTTTGCGAAAGTGAACATTAAACGCCTCACAGGTCGATTCTGTTTCGCCTGTCTGTGTGTTATGAACCGCCAGCCCGGTATAAAAAGTGATGCATTGGCCACTTTGACTCAATAACTGTTCTACTGCTTTTTCCTCTGTATGAGGTTTACCGACGATTTGCTCGTTAATTACACATACTTGATCACTGCCAATGACAAGGCTTGGAGAATTAATGGCACAAGATTGTGCTTTAGTGATCGCCAAACGTGTTACAAGTTCTTGAGCGCTTTCATTTGTGAATGGCGTTTCGTCACAGTTTGGTTTTGCTGTGATAAAAGGAATTGCGAGTTTTTCAAGCAATTGTTGGCGAAAAACCGAGGTAGAGGCTAAAACAAGTTGGTAATTCTGCATTTTAATTTACAATGTTCGTAGGTTTTGTAGCAGCATATCTTATTCACTATTGCTGTTCATAACTATCGACGTGAAAAGGGAAAAAAAAGTAACTTTTTTGCCTTTTTCTTTGACTAAACTTGTTTAGGAAGATAATATTCGCGCCCTATGCAAAAGGTAAAAATACCGCGAACGGTTGATCCGGGCAAAGCGGCTCAGAAACGACTTGATTACGATGGCATCATCCAAGTCAGTCTTTTCAAGCGCTTAGCTGAATCAGTCGAAGGCGTAAAACGCGACGCTCAAGTAACATTGTCATTTGGGTTGGATGAACAGCGACTCGTTGTTATCTCTGGTAAAGCTAACATCGAAGTTGATTTAGAGTGTCAACGCTGTAACGAGGTTTTCGCATATGAATGCGATGTCGAGTTTACTTATACACCGTATTACAGTGAAAAAAGTGAACAAGACGCACCGGAAGAGTATGATTTGGTAGATCTTAACGAATACGGTGAAGTGGACCTTATACAGTTAGTTGAAGACGAGTTCATCTTAAACTTACCCCAAGTTGCAATGCACGATGAGTCAGAATGTAGCGTTGAATCAGACAACTTGGTGTTTGGTGAACTTCCGAAAGAAGTTGCGGAAGAAAAGCCGAATCCATTCGATGTTTTAAAAAGTTTGAAGAAATAATCGCTTCAAACGTTACTTAACATAGGAGTAGGGTCAATGGCCGTACAACAAAACCGTAAAACACGTTCTAAGCGTGGCATGCGTCGTTCACACGATGCGCTAACTACAGCTGCTCTATCTGTAGACGCGACTTCAGGTGAAACTCACCTACGTCACAACGTGACTGCTGACGGTTACTACCGTGGCAAAAAGGTTATCAACAAGTAAGGTTGACCTTTGCTTTATTTAACCGTTGCACTTGATGCAATGGGCGGTGATTTCGGTCCCCGTGTCACAGTGCCTGCCGCCGTGCAGGCACTGTCGCATTTCCCGGAGCTGAAAGTGTCTCTTGTAGGCGACCAGTCACAAATTGCCCACCAACTATCTCTACTAGGTTGCAAGCCAAATTCTCGTTTGAGTATTGTGCATAGCGACCGAGTTATTTCTAACTCAGAGAAACCTTCTTTAGCACTTCGTCATAGCGTTGGGACATCCATGGGAATTACCGTGGATCTTGTTGCGAATGGCAAAGCAGACGCTTGTGTAAGTGCTGGCAACACCGGAGCTTTGATGGCTCTCTCCCGTTTTAGACTAAAATTGTTACCAGGCATTGATAGGCCGGCACTTGTGTCAGCGTTACCAACGGCAAGTGGTAAAAAAACGTGGATGCTAGACTTAGGCGCGAATGTGTCGAGTGATGCAGATTCATTGTTTCAATTTGCAGTAATGGGAGCAGCGTTAGCAGAAGAACATTTAGGCCGTCCCCCGCGCGTGGCAATATTAAATATTGGCGCTGAGGAAATAAAAGGCAATGATCTTGTCAAACGTTGTGCAGAGATGCTTAATCAAACTCAAGCAGTGAATTACATTGGTTATATTGAAAGTAATCAATTACTTCTCGATGTTGCAGATGTTATTGTTAGCGATGGCTTTGTCGGTAATGTATGCCTTAAGGCATGCGAAGGCACAGCACAACTCTTTATTGATAAGCTTAAAGATAGATTTTTAGCTTCATCCATAAAGGGTTGGATTGCTCGAAAACTGTTTTCGGATTTATTTACAGAACTAAAAACGTTGAACCCCGACCAGTATAACGGTGCAAGTTTGTTAGGATTGCGCGGCATTGTCATAAAAAGTCATGGAAGAGCAGATGTATCCGCTTGCGTTAATGCAATTTCTGAGGCGGTACACGAAATCAAACGACAAGTACCCAGCCGGATAAGCGATCGTTTGGAAGCGGTTTTACTCGAGAGGCATTATTAGTCTTCATGTATAGCAAAATATTAGGTACAGGCAGCTACCTGCCATCTCAGGTTCGTACGAATGCGGACTTGGAGAAAATGGTAGATACAAGTGATGAGTGGATTGTCACTCGCACCGGAATCCGTGAGCGCCGTATTTCTGCTGAAAACGAAACAGTGGCAGATATGGCAACCATTGCTGCGCGTAATGCGATAGAAATGGCTGGTATCGATAAAAACGATATCGATATGATCATTGTCGGTACGACTAGTGGTAGCCATAACTTCCCATCATCTGCTTGTCAGGTTCAGGGGCAATTAGGTATCAAAGGTTGTCCAGCATTTGATATTGCTGCAGCGTGTTCAGGCTTTATTTATGCGTTATCTATCGCAGATCAACATATTAAATCAGGTATGTGTAAAAACGTACTTGTGATCGGTGCTGATGCATTGTCAAAAACCTGCGATCCGACAGACCGTTCTACTATCATTCTATTTGGTGATGCAGCGGGTGCAGTAGTACTTGGTGCAAGTGAAGAGCCTGGTATCATCTCAACGCATATTAATGCGGATGGTGCATTCGGTGATTTATTAAGCCTTGAATCTCCAGAACGTGGTGGTGAAGCTGATAAATGGCTACACATGGTCGGTAATGAAGTATTTAAAGTCGCAGTGACTCAATTGTCTCGTTTAGTGAAAAACACACTAGCGGCTAATAATATGGACAAGTCAGAGTTGGATTGGTTGGTTCCGCATCAAGCGAACCTTCGTATCATTTCTGCGACAGCAAAGAAATTATCAATGTCACTAGATCAAGTGGTTGTGACACTAGATCGCCATGGTAATACATCAGCAGCAACTGTCCCGACTGCTCTCGATGAAGCGGTTCGTGACGGACGAATTCAACGCGGTCAAACGTTGCTTCTTGAAGCATTTGGCGGCGGCTTCACTTGGGGCTCTGCCCTCGTTAAGTTCTAGTTAGACATTCGATTATAAGAGGCCAATTTGTGCTTCTTATAGTCATTCTTATTGAAAGGAAAAAAACAATGAGCAAGTTTGCTATCGTCTTTCCAGGTCAAGGTTCTCAAGCGGTTGGAATGCTATCTGATCTTGGTGAACAGTATGATGTCGTAAAACAAACATTTGCTGAAGCATCTGAAGCGCTAGGCTACGATCTATGGGCTATAGTGCAAGATGGCCCTGCTGAAGATCTAAACCAAACTTTCCGCACACAGCCTGCATTATTAGCATCATCAGTGGCTATTTGGCGTGTATGGCAAGAACAAGGTTTAGAACAGCCTGAAGTTTTTGCAGGTCACAGCCTAGGTGAATATTCTGCGCTTGTTTGTGCTGGAGTTATCGACTTTAAAGAAGCGATTAAGTTAGTTGCTCTACGTGGTGAACTAATGCAAGCTGCGGTTCCTGCAGGAACTGGCGCAATGTACGCTATCATCGGTCTAGGTGATGACGAAATCGCGAAAGCATGTGAAGAAGCTGCACAAGGTGAAGTGGTTTCTCCAGTTAACTTTAATTCTCCTGGTCAAGTCGTTATCGCTGGTCAAAAAGCAGCAGTAGAACGTGCAGGTGCTTTGTGTAAAGAAGCGGGCGCTAAACGTGCTCTTCCTCTTCCTGTTTCAGTACCTTCGCACTGTGCTCTAATGAAACCAGCAGCGGATAAACTTGCTGAAGCATTAAAAGAGATTGAATTTAACGCACCGCAAATCCCTGTTATTAACAATGTGGATGTAGCGGCTGAAACTGCACCAGAAAAAATTAAAGATGCGCTTGTTCGTCAACTTTACAGCCCAGTTCGTTGGACTGAAGGCGTACAAAAAATGCATGAGCAAGGCGTTGAAAAATTATTCGAAGTTGGTCCAGGTAAAGTTCTTACTGGTCTAACGAAACGTATTGTTAAAGCCCTTGACGCAGCCGCCGTGAATACTGTGGCTTCACTTGAAGCGGTTAAGTAAAGAGTAGGATATAAACATGAGTAATTTCATGAGCCTTGAAGGTAAAGTTGCCCTAGTTACTGGCGCTAGCCGTGGTATCGGTCGTGCGATCGCTGAGCATCTTGTTGCTCGCGGTGCGACCGTTGTTGGTACTGCAACTAGTGACAATGGTGCTGAAGCAATCAGTGCTTATCTAGGCGACAATGGTAAAGGTCTGGCACTTAACGTAACAGACGTTGCTTCTATCGAAGCTGTATTAAAAAGCATTAACGATGAGTTCGGTGCGGTCGACATTCTTGTCAATAACGCGGGTATTACTCGTGATAACCTATTGATGCGAATGAAAGATGATGAGTGGACAGACATTCTAGACACTAACCTAACATCGATCTTCCGTCTATCTAAAGCAGTGCTACGTGGCATGATGAAAAAACGCCACGGTCGTATTATCAACATCGGTTCGGTTGTTGGTACTATGGGCAACGCGGGTCAAACTAACTACGCTGCAGCAAAAGCTGGCGTGATTGGTTTCACTAAGTCAATGGCACGCGAAGTTGCATCTCGTGGCGTAACAGTGAATACTGTGGCTCCTGGTTTTATCGAAACAGATATGACTAAAGCGCTAAACGATGAACAACGTGCTGCTACACTTGCACAAGTTCCTGCGGGTCGTCTGGGCGATCCTAGTGAAATTGCTTCAGCGGTTGCTTTTTTAGCATCTAACGAAGCGGGGTACATTACTGGCGAAACATTGCACGTTAACGGCGGAATGTACATGGTTTGATACCATTTCTTACTGAGTCGGATATAAACTTGTGTTAGAATTCCGTCTCTTTAAGAAGATTGAAAGTTATTTGGACATAATCTGTGCATGATAACTCTCAATATTGGTATGAATTTCGGTTAAAATCGTCAAAATTGTGGTTTGACCAGCAAGGTCCCCCTTGCAACTTTCCCTAGTTCTAATAAACTACGGAATCATCGCATTAGGCGAAATCTGTAAAGGAAAAGAAAAAATGAGCAACATCGAAGAACGCGTAAAGAAAATCATTGTTGAACAGCTAGGTGTAGACGAAGCAGAAGTTAAAAACGAAGCTTCTTTCGTTGAAGATCTAGGTGCTGATTCTCTAGACACTGTAGAGCTAGTTATGGCTCTAGAAGAGGAATTCGACACTGAGATTCCTGATGAAGAAGCAGAGAAAATCACTACTGTTCAAGCTGCGATCGACTACGTTAACAGCGCTCAGTAATATCTCTCCCCAGGCGGCCCTCTGGCCGCCTGAGTTTTTTATAACTCATCTATACCTCTCATAGAATTTTTCAATTCCGGAGAATATGATCGTGTCCAAGCGTCGTGTCGTTGTCACTGGCATGGGTATGTTGTCACCGGTAGGCAACACAGTAGAATCTTCTTGGAAAGCCCTGCTAGCTGGTCAAAGTGGTATCGAAAATATCGAACACTTTGATACTACTAATTTTTCAACTCGTTTCGCAGGTTTAGTTAATGATTTTAACTGCGAAGAGTACATGTCTAAAAAAGATGCTCGTAAAATGGATTTATTTATCCAATACGGTATCGCTGCGGGTATTCAAGCTTTAGACGATTCTGGTCTAGAAATCACCCCAGAATTTGCGCCACGTATCGGTGTGGCAATTGGTTCTGGTATTGGTGGTTTGGATCTTATCGAGAAAGGCCATACCGCTTTAGTGGAAAAAGGCCCACGTAAAGTAAGCCCATTCTTTGTTCCTTCAACTATTGTCAATATGGTTGCGGGTAACCTTTCTATTATGCGTGGTCTGCGCGGTCCAAATATCGCGATTTCTACTGCATGTACAACTGGCCTACATAACATCGGCCATGCTGCACGTATGATTGCTTACGGTGATGCAGAAGCGATGGTGGCAGGTGGTGCTGAAAAAGCATCTACACCTCTAGGTATGGCTGGCTTTGGTGCTGCAAAAGCGCTTTCTACTCGTAACGATGAGCCACAAAAAGCTTCTCGTCCATGGGATAAAGACCGTGATGGTTTTGTTCTGGGCGACGGCGCTGGCATTATGGTTCTAGAAGAGTATGAACATGCAAAAGCTCGTGGCGCGAAGATTTACGCTGAACTTGTTGGCTTCGGTATGTCTGGTGATGCTTATCATATGACTTCACCTAGTGCTGATGGGTCTGGTGGCGCGCTAGCGATGTCTGCGGCTATCCGTGATGCAGGTTTAGACGGTGCTCAAATCGGTTACGTGAATGCTCACGGTACATCAACTCCTGCGGGGGATGTGGCTGAAGTGAAAGGTATTAAATTGGCATTAGGTGAAGAAGGGTCGAAAAGCGTTCTTGTTTCTTCAACTAAGTCGATGACTGGTCACTTATTGGGTGCTGCAGGCTCTGTAGAGTCAATCATCACTATTATGTCGCTTGTTGATCAAATCGTTCCACCAACCATTAACCTGGACAACCCAGAAGAAGGTTTGGATATTGATTTGGTTCCTAACACTGCACGTAAAGTGGAAGGCATGGAGTACGCAATGTGTAACTCATTTGGTTTCGGTGGTACTAACGGTTCACTGATTTTCAAACGCGTACAATAAACCAATAGTATTAATTGGTTTAAGTCTACCTTATCTATATGATGATTTGAGACTTGAGTTAGAACGGCTTGATGCATAGCATTAAGCCGTTTGTTTTTCTGGTCTATAACATTTTAACCCGCATCAAGTTATAAGATGGTAGGCTTTTCATTCTACTCATAATGATTAGATAATTAATAGATTGGGTATAACGACTGTAAGCAAGGATGAGTCATGGTTTGGGTAAATGGCAAAGTGAGCGAACATGTCGCCGTAGGTGACCGCTCTTTCCAATATGGTGATGGATGTTTCACTACTATCCTGACTTGTCATGGTCAGATCCAACGTTGGGAATTGCATTTAGAGCGGATGCGCTCATGCATCGATGCGTTGGGAATGACTCAACCTGACTGGACTCTCATCGAGCAATGGTTAGCAATGGCCATTTTACCAGATGCTAAAGCCGGCCTAAAATTGCACGTTAGCCGCGGTAGCGGTGGGCGTGGCTACAGTCCTGCTCAAGTTAGCCATCCCAATGTTACTATTAGTAACTTTGCATTTCCTGAGCACTACATTCAATGGCAACAGTCAGGGATAAAGCTTGGGATCTGCCAAAAAAAAATGGGATTAAATCCTTTACTCGCAGGTCATAAACACAACAATAGGCTCGAGCAAGTATTGCTGAAAGCTGAGATGGAACAGCACGGCTTTAGCGATGGGATCTGTGTTGATCTTCGCGACTATATTGTTGAAACAACAATGGCAAACGTATTTTGGTTCAGTAATAGGCAGTTATTTACTCCTGATTTGACGATGGCAGGAGTAGCCGGTACGGCACGAAAAACTGTGTTAGAACTTTGTTCGAAACTAGAAGTTGATGCTCATATTGGGCATTATACGCTGCAAGATATAAAACATGCTGAAGAGGTGTTTGTGTCGAATGCGATTATGGGAATTGTTCCAGTTTGCCAGATTGGTGAACAAGAGTATTCAATAGGAAATCAAACACGACGTCTTCAGGAGAATTTTCATTCGTGCTAAAGAAACTCGCCATTATTGCTATCGCTCTCATTATTGTTATGACGGGTGGTTATCTCTTTATCAATTCAAAAGTGACGCAGTATCTGCAACAACCTCTGGTGATTCAAGATGCTCAGGTCATTACTATTCCTTCTGGCGCGAATATTAATCGTGCGCTCTCCATTTTGCAGAAGCATCAGTGGATTCACACCAGCTTTTCTGAACGTTTTGTGCGACGGGTTCGGCCCGATCTGGTCAATATAAAAGCCGGCACTTATCAGTTGACTCCGAAGATGTCTCTGACTGATGCTTTACAGGTATTTAACTCTGGTAAAGAGCACCAATTTGCGATTACTTTCGTCGAAGGAAGTCGTTTTTCGGAGTGGCGACAAATACTAGACAATACCCCATATCTCAAACATACGATTAAAGATGAGAGCGAAGCTGATATCGCTAAGTCTTTAAATATCGAGCACGATAAACTCGAAGGTTTATTTCTCGCCGAAACATATCACTTTACCGCAGGTGAAAGCGACTTAGATATTTTACGTCGTGCGCATAAAAAGCTTATGGCCTACTTAGATAGCGAATGGCAGAAAAAAAATAAAGATTTACCGCTTAAGTCACCTTACGAAGCATTAATTCTCGCCTCGATCATCGAAAAAGAGACCGCTATTGAGAGTGAACGTGAGAGGATCGCTTCGGTATTTGTAAATCGCCTGAATAAACACATGCGCTTACAAACAGACCCAACTGTCATTTATGGCATGGGAGATCATTACCAAGGTAATATACGTCGCCAGGATTTACGCCATAAAACACCATACAATACGTACGTTATTTATGGGCTGCCACCAACGCCAATCGCCATGGTGGGTAAAAATGCAGTGAATGCCGCTTTGCATCCAGAAGATTCAGATTATCTCTATTTTGTCGCTAGTGGTAATGGCGGACATGTTTTCTCGAAAACTTTAAACGAACACAATCGCGCAGTACGCGCTTACTTAAGATATCTTAGAAGTCACAAATGAACGGTAAATTTATAGTCATTGAAGGTCTTGAAGGGGCCGGTAAAAGCACGGCAATCGAGGCAGTCCTTGCGACCTTAACAGCGCATAATATTGATAATTTGGTTCGTACTCGTGAGCCTGGTGGTACGGTATTGGCCGAAAAAATGCGTGCTTTAGTAAAAGAAGAGCATGAAGGTGAAACGCTTCAAGATATGACGGAGCTATTGCTCATGTACGCTGCGCGCGTGCAATTGGTTGAAAACGTGATTAAGCCAGCTTTAGCGCAAGGGGCGTGGGTAGTCGGCGATCGTCATGATCTTTCATCACAAGCTTATCAAGGTGGTGGTCGTCAGATCAGTACCGAGACGATGGACAGTTTAAAGCGTACGACTTTAGGTGACTTTAAGCCTGATTTTACGTTGTACCTTGATATTGATCCTCGAGTCGGATTAGAGCGTGCCCGTGGGCGTGGTGAGTTAGATAGAATTGAAAAAATGGACATCAGTTTCTTTGAACGTACTCGAGCACGCTACCATGTATTAGCCGCTCAAGACGATTCTATTGTTACGATCAACGCTGAACAATCGATTGAACAGGTCGCAGCTGATATTCGTAGAGCACTAGAAAACTGGTTAAAGGAATAAGGTTAGGCGTATGTCTTCGTTATACCCTTGGTTAGCTGAACCTTGGCAACAGTGGCAGCAGAGGTTAGACGACGGTACTTTTGCTCATGCGACATTAATACTAAGTCAGCAGGGGATGGGTGCCTTTCAGTTAGCGGAGCAGTTTGCGTGCGCTCTGATGTGCACGACCTATACTAGTGAGCCATGTGGATTTTGCCATGGGTGTGGGTTGATGAAATCAGGCAGCCATCCTGACTACCACGTGATCCGCCCTGAAAAAGAAGGGAAGGCGATTACCGTTGAGCAGATAAGACAGTGTAACCGGTGGGCGCAGGAGTCTTCGCAGCTTTCTGGTTATCGCATTATTGTGATTGAGCCTGCTGAGGCTATGAATGAGTCGGCAGCAAATGCCTTGCTTAAAACTTTGGAAGAGCCTCCTGAAAAGTGCGTGTTTGTTTTATTGACTCACCAAGCTAATCACTTGTTACCAACAATAGTCAGCCGTTGTCAAAAATTGATTATCCAGACACCAGCAGCACAGAATGTGAGTGATTGGGTCGGCACGACACTTAATCAAGCCATTCCACCATTTGCGGCACATTTACATGATAACTCCCCTTTGCTTACTAAGGCATTTATAGAAGAGGGGGGAATCAAGCAATATGACGCAGTAGAGCAAAGTTTTATCCGTTCTCTTTCTGATGATATGAGTGCCGCTTTAGAATGTGCAAAATTGATCGCTCAATCACCCACCAGACATTTAAGTTGGTTATGGTATTTACTCAGTGACGCCCAGAAGGTCCAGTTTGCCGTTAGCCAGCCTGCGCAATTGCCGGGGGCTCAAGCTGTCTCTGAACTACTGAGCTACAATGTGTTGTACCAACAAAGCCACAAGCTACTTGAAATGATGGAGCAATTGCGAGTCTTTAGTGGTTTAAATGCAGAACTTCTTATTACTAACTGGCTATTTAATATTAACGAGGAAACATGTTTGTAGATTCTCACTGTCATCTCGACAAGCTCGATTACGACGAGTTACATACTGGTATTGACGATGTCTTAAATAAAGCGGCAGAAGTGAACGTTAATGAGTTTCTATCAGTCAACTGTACGTTAGATAGCTTCTCTGAAATGTTGGAATTGATTGAGCCACATAAAAATGTACACGCGTCATGTGGAGTACATCCTCTCGATGTTGAAAGCGAATTTTCGCTCGATATTTTTCGTCGTTATGCTCAGCACCCACGAGTAGTGGCGATTGGTGAAACAGGATTAGATTACCATTACAAACCTGAAACAGCCGATTTGCAGAAATTGCGCTTTAAGCAGCAAGTTGAATTGGCCGTAGAGCTTAATAAGCCACTAATTATTCATACCCGTAATGCCCGACAAGATACATTGGACATTTTACGCGCAGGTGGGGCAGAGCGCTGTGGTGGTGTTATTCACTGTTTTACCGAAGATTTGGCATTTGCTGAAGCGGCGATGGAACTTGGGTTTTACATTTCAATTTCTGGTATCGTGACATTTCGCCAAGCTGATGAATTAAAAGAAGTGGTTAAACAGTTGCCACTTGAGCGTTTGCTTATTGAAACAGATTCTCCTTATCTTGCGCCCGTACCGCATCGTGGTAAACAAAATCAACCGGCTTATGTCGTTGAGGTTGCGGCTTATATTGCGCAATTGAAAGGAATTTCTGTTGCACAAGTGGCTGAAACTACAACGAAAAACTTCAAAACGCTTTTTTTGCGTTAGAAAATTATGTTGCGTTAAAAGGGAGCCGTCGCTCCCTTTTTTGCTATAAAACTGGTTTTATAGTGTGGTGTGTGTGTTTATTCAACAAACTGTTCAATGCGTAAGCAATTAAACTCCATGGATAAATTTGCTGGACGAAAAAGCTTGTCTACGTCATTTCTTTGTATCGCGAAATTATTACTTTTAAGTAAAAAATAACAGAAAAACAAATGGTTAGATTTACATTTGATTGATTGTTAGCCGTTGCTTATTGTGATCTGTTTATTACTTTGCAACTAAATTTCGTTACTCGCTGGAAAGTTTGAGGCTCATCAAGATATATTTAGAGCCGGAAAATATAATGCATCATGCAGTTACATTTCCTTGGGGACTAACACTATGGCTACGGGGGTGTGCCGTTAGAACCCAAACTATTCTAATAACTCAATCAGGAGCATAAATCTATGAAAGGTTTCTTTAGTAAACTTTCTCAAGCAATCATGCTACCGATAGCTTTGCTTCCAGCTGCCGGTATTATGTTGGGAATCGGTGGTAGTTTCACCAACCCAACCATGGTTGAAGCTTACCAAATCTCAATTTTGCAAGACGGCACTGCGCTAAACAGTTTCTTACAAGTTATGACAGCCGCAGGTAACATCGTTTTTGCTAACTTGCCTGTAATGTTCGCACTGGCTATCGCGATTGGTTTCGCGCGCGCAGAAAAAGGTGCAGCGGCATTGGCAGCATTGATTTCATACCTAGTAATGAACGTTGCTATCGCGAAAACATTGGTTGTTGGTGGGATGATCGACTCAGCATCAAACACTGTTATTCTGATGGGCAGCAATTATTCGGGTATCCTTGCTGATGTTCTAGGCATTCACAACACACTAAGTATGGGTGTGTTTGGTGGTTTGATTGCAGGTGCTGTTACTGTTGTTCTACACAACCGTTACCACGATGCAAAACTACCTGATTACCTAGGTTTCTTCGGCGGCGCACGTTACGTTCCAATCATCAGTGCATTTGCTGCATTGTTCTACGGTATCGTTTTAACCTTTATCTGGCCATTCTTCGGTGCTGCATTTGGTGCTATCGGTGTTGCTCTAGGTGATCTTCGTGCTTCTGGTCTTGGTTACATTGCATCTTTCATCTTCGGTATCATTGAACGTTCATTGATCCCTGTTGGTCTTCACCACGTATTCTACTTGCCACTATGGCAAACAGAAATCGGCGGTACTGCTCATATTGCTGGTGAAGTTGTAAAAGGTACTCAAAACATCTTCTTCGCTTCTCTAGCGTCTGGCGATTTCTCACAATTCTCTTCTACTAACTTCATGACTGGTAAATTCCCATTCATGATGTTTGGTCTTCCAGCAGCTGCTTACGCAATGTACACACTTGTTGACCCAGAAAACCGCAAAGCAGCGGGTGGTCTATTGTTCTCTGTTGCGTTAACTGCATTCTTGACTGGTATTACAGAGCCAATTGAATTTACATTCTTGTTCTTGTCACCAGCTCTATACTACTTCTTACACGTGCCATTGGCAGGTATTTCATTCCTATTAATGGACCTTCTGGGTGTTAAAGTAGGTATGACATTCTCTGGCGGTTTTATCGATTTCTCCCTATTCGGTATTCTTCCAGGTGTAACTGGTGTTAATAACCACTGGTACTACATTATTGCCGTGGGTATTGTTTACGCGTTCGTTTACTTCTTCTTGTTCCGTTGGTACATCGTTAAATTCGATGTTAAAACTCCAGGTCGTAAAGGTAGTGCAGTAGCGGTGGTATCTAAACAAGATTACCGTGATGCAAAAGCCGGTGGTTCTGCTGGCGGCGATGACGGTAAAGCTGAAGCAATGATCGATGCTCTAGGTGGCAAAGATAACATTGTTGACGTTGATGCTTGTATCACTCGTCTACGTATTACAGTTAAAGACGCAGGTCTAGTAAAAGAAAATGATTACTGGACAACTCAGCTAGGTGCTCGTGGTTTGGTTAAAGTGGGTGAAACTGGTATCCAAGCTATTTACGGTGCACAAGCAGCAACTTACAAAGCACAGATTAACTCTAAACTTGGTAAGTAATGAGCGTTAAAGAGAAATTTAAACGCACAGGGGCATTCGTTATTGATTTTTCAATCGTCAAAATGTTTGCCCAAGTTCTCATCGGTGGCGTGTATTACGCCATCATGGGCGTTAGCTTAAGGCATCCACAGGCGTCAGGGTTACTGTCGTCTTATGGAGAAGCCGCTTTACCAATTTTGCTTGCTATCTGTGTGTTTATTCTCATTATTTTTATTGGTATGTATTTGGGGTATCACTGGGTGTGTTACCGTTATTTAGGTAACTCCCTAGCGCGCTTTTTTATGAGAGTGAATGTGGTATCCAGAGCGGATGGCAAACCTGTCGATAAAAAGACGTATTTTGAACGTGAGTTTTATAAGATTGCACTGTGTGTTTGTACTATTGGTATTTATGCCTTGTATAGTGCAGCTCAACTCTATGCTTTTGAACGTTCGCCTTATCATGATAATCGTTACTCAACACGCGTTGATGTAGATTAACCAAATACCATAGTGATACTAAAGCCAGCACCGAGTGCTGGCTTTTTCTTTTTTATCTATGTGCAATGTCATTCGCTTTAACTTGTCTGTCCTTATAAATACGTTTGGGTATAAATACGAGGACAGGTTTTTGGATTCCCATTACTTATTACTGACAAAATAATCATTGATGAAAGTTAGAGTTCTCCTAGGTTTTAATCCGTTGGAAATAAGAATGAAAAAACTAGCCATTTTATCGTTAAGCCTATTAGGTGCCTCTATGTCGACTTATGCAGCGCAAGAGTCTGAACCTAAACTAGCAGTGGGTATGGCGATTGACCAACAGCTTAGTGCAGTCCTTTCTATTGAAGATACTTACCGTTTTACATTAGGGAATAGGGGAGCGGCGGCTGACTATCTATTTAAGCGTGGCCGCTTTGATGACCCACAAATTCCTGTTACTTGGTATGTAGGCGCTGGTGGCTGGACACATTGGGATCATGATGATTATGGTGTTCGCGCTCCGATTGGTTTGAACTGGGCGGCAAACAAGCATATTGATGTGTATGGTGAAGTGCAGCCTGAAGTCGATTTACACTCAGGTCCAGATTTGCAGTTGGGTGCGGCCGTGGGTGTTACTTACCGTTTCTAATCCATGATCGATGGATATAAAAAAACCGATACGACATCGTATCGGTTTTTCTGTACAAGAAATTTGTAATTTATTTCATCGCTTTGCGAATACAGATGGCGGCACCGCCCCAAGTAATTCCCAACCCGATAACTAACATTATGATTGCGCCTGTGGTCATGCTTGAACTCCTTTATCTTTACTCGATACGTTGATAGCCACGCCGATTACAAATAGTACGGCGATCATTACCCAGCCTAGAGTTAGGTCGTAGCCGCCGTAACCAACAGTAAGTAATGTGTTTAGCTTAGTCACGATAATCACGGCAAGGATCGCTGGTGAAATGAAGCGTAGGCAGACATCAAACCAGAAGCCAATGTGGAAATCTGAATGTTGGTTTGCGTATTCACGTGATTCAGCAATACTCATCATCCAAGTCATTAGAATCAATTCAACTAGACAACTTGCGATAATACCAATGTTATTTGCGAAGTGATCGACAAGGTCAAGTAGTAGTAGGCCACCATTAGTTGCAAATGCCATTGATAGGACAAAACCGACACCAACCACGACGTTTGCTGCTTTACGACGACTCCAATGCAGCTTATCGATGATCGCTGATGTTACTGCTTCAAGTAGAGAAATGTGGGAGCTTAGACCCGCGACAACTAAAGCAAAGAAGAACAGCGGACCAAGGATGTAAGGCATTGGTAGTAAGTTGATTGCTTCAGGTACCGTGACAAATGCCAGACCTACGCCTGCAGATACCACATCGGTAATGGGTTTACCTTGTGAAGTCGCCATATAACCTAAAACTGAGAAGATCATTATGCCAGATACGATTGAGAAACCACAGTTAAGTAGCACTGTCATGAACGCATTATTACTAATATCTGATTTTTCAGGTAGGTAGCTTGAGTAAGCTAACATGATTGAGAACCCGATACTTAGAGTAAAGAAGATTTGACCATAGGCTGCTGCCCATACTTTAACGTCCCAGATTTTGCTGAAATCTGGTTGGAACATATAGTTCACACCTTCTAATGCGCCAGGAAGCGTAATCATACGAGCGATGAGCGCAAGAACCATGATAAATAGAACTGGCATCATGATTTTTGATGCACGTTCAATCCCCGCTTTTACACCGCCAGCAATAGCGGAATAAGTGATCGCCCATGCAATCAACATCGCAGCCGCAATCCCCCATTGAATACTACCTAAATTGGTCGGAGAATTATCTCCTAGGTGTAGATAGCTCTTAAAGAAATATGCGTTTGTATCTGCGCCCCAACTTTGAGTGAACGACATCCCAAAGTACGAAATTGCCCAGCCGATAACCGCTACGTAGTAAATTGCGATAACAGCAGCCACGCCTACTTGGAACCAGCCTAACCATTCGAATTTAGAACTGATTGCTTTAAGTGTTTTTGGGGCGCTACCACGGTGTCTTTGACCCATACTAAATTCAAGGATCATGAAAGGAATACCCGCGGTGATCATCGCGAATAAATAAGGGATAAAGAATGCCCCACCGCCATTTTCATAGGCCATATATGGAAAACGCCAAATGTTGCCTAGTCCGACTGCGGACCCAACCGCAGCCATAATAAATCCAACACGGGATCCCCATTGTTCGCGCTTCATTGTTGACTCCTTACAACTCTGAGTTATGAAGCATCTCTTGTGACTAGTTCTGCTTAAATATTGAAATTAAGAGTTTTAGTTCCAATCTTAGCAAAAAGTTGGTTATAAATTTTGTTAACCAGTCGAGAGCTTAGAATATTATGCTAAAAATTATGATGTGTGTTTGCGAATTCTGAAATATTCAGCTGCGCATTAGCTTCGAGACTACAATTTAATCCTAACTAAGGCAATAGAATATAAGTGAAAGGAAATTTACCTTTATTGGTATTTAATGCGATATTTATAGTTGTTATTTGGTGTTAAATATCAAATGTAATCCATATATATAGTGGTAAGTTCTGTAAAATGTTTAATTGATAACGAATTAACCTTTAATTTTATTTGGTGCTAATGACTGATTTTTACTCAAAATACAGAGCTTATGACCTAAATCAAAAACTTGTTTTGTAAATACCAATACTGTTTTCCTGCTTGGAGCAAATACGTTGTGATTTTAGTCGCTTTGCCGAATAACAAGACACTACATTAACGCTATCTATTGCTATGCTATTAATGTAGTGGTTGTGATGGTCATCGATACCAATAGTGTGATCGGATGATGATGTCAAAGATGAAGAGATTGTTTAAAATTACGGCACAGGGTAACAACAGAATATAAATTCTGTCCGTCTATTTGCTTTCTACTTAACTGTTTGGAGAATATGATGAACTACGACCTTAAGTTTTCTTTGATTGTTACTTTGATTGCATTTGTTGTTTTTATCGGCAGCGGGTTGATTGCAATCGCACACTAGCCTGAAGGAGTTCTGCTGATGGGACGTAATAGTGGAACGGTTTCTGATACAACGGTAAATATTGATGAACAACGTTTATCTAAATTTATCGGCGGCAAAAGCGCTTTAGTTGCTCAGGGGGGAGGTCAACGTGGAATTTTCACTGCGGGAGTCTTTGATGCGTTTCTCCTCTCTAATTTTGATCCTTACAATGAATATTTTGGTACCTCAGCAGGTGCGTTAAACCTGTGTCCTTTTCTTTGTCGTC
The DNA here is from genome assembly GCF_009874545.1 of Vibrio eleionomae. Classification (NCBI taxonomy): domain Bacteria; kingdom Pseudomonadati; phylum Pseudomonadota; class Gammaproteobacteria; order Vibrionales; family Vibrionaceae; genus Vibrio; species Vibrio eleionomae. Next base: position 177,468 of record NZ_WEKT01000003.1, read on the forward strand.
AACACGGCTTAAGTAAATCTTTTATTTGTGAATTAACGACAGACCCTTCTTTTTTCCATTTGTTTAGTTATATCAGGCGTAAACAATACCTTAATTTGGATTGGGCGCTGGATCAGATATTGGATTATCCATACAAATTAGACGTCGATATGGGACGTCAAGTCCTTGGTAGTCAACGTAAAGCTTTTGCTGCTGTTACATCAACAACCAGCCTGAATGATCATTACTTCCCCATGTTGCACGACGATTGGCGTGAGGTTCTAACCGCAACTTGTGCTATTCCGGGGTTGTATCCTGGTTTTGCATCGGTTGGTGGTGAGTTATACATGGATGGTGGGGTTTCTGCCGCCATCCCAGTTCAGGAAGCGTGGCGTCGAAGTGCTCGCTTTATTACGGTGGTTCGAACTGAATGTGTGAATGACAGTTTAGAGCAGCAATTGAAGCGTGATGTTCATCATCAAGAAGTGACTTGGTTTAAAGACTCTCTTAACAATATCCAATTGCAGTGGCAAAACAAATTGCAGAGTTGGAAAAACGATTGGGGTTCATTTCTTCAAGAGAAGCAGACTAGAGCACAGCAAGCTAATGCGTTGGATATTATGAATGGCGGACGCTGGTTTTTTGGCGCTGGTGATATCTATCGTATGGGACATTTGCTTGGTCAGAAATTCGATTCTGGTTTTGCTGATATGCTGATGGTTCACTATCAAACCTATTCACTAACGCGCGAGTTTTTACAATCTCCCCCTGATGATGTCTTTATTGTACAAATTGCCCCTCAAGAGCCACTGAAATCGGGATCATTAATGAGTAAAAAAGAGGACTTATTCCATGATTACCGTTTAGGGTTGCAGGCAGGATTTCGTTTCATTGAATCTTATCAGCGCGCTGTACATATTTGGTCAACGCGGACTATCTATGAACAGCTTGGCATTGATGAAGAACCTGCCCCTGATACCGATTCTGCCTAAAGTCTGTTGGAATCGTTATTACAGCGAGACGTTAGTCGTCTCGCTGTTGTGGAGCATTACTTGTTATAGAACAGGTAAAATACGCATGGTGTTAGTGGACCCTTCAACATCCATAATGTCACCTTGAGTAATAATCACTAAATCACCAAATTCTAGTAGCTTATGCTCTTTGAGTGATTCTAATGCCGCTTGGGCTACCTCATGGCCTTCACGACCTTTACTATCAAAGTAGAATGGAGTCACTCCGCGATAAAGGGCACAGCGATTAAGGGCGATATCATTTTTCGATAAAGCAAATATTGGGAAATGCGTATTTAAGCGCGATGTCATCAGAGCCGTTCTGCCTGATTCTGTAAAAATGACCATGGCTTGCACCCCTTCAAGGTGGTTAGCCGCATAGATTGTCGACATGGCAATGGCTTCTTCTTCTGTCGCAAAAACCCCTGAAATCCTATAGTTCTGTTTATCTGATTCAATCATCTTCTCGGCGCCAACGCATACAGCTGCCATGGCCTGAACGGTTTCTAATGGGTATTTACCTGCTGCTGTTTCACCAGAGAGCATCACTGCATCAGTCCCATCAAGAACGGCGTTTGCGACATCCATTACTTCAGCACGCGTTGGCATTGGGTTCGCAATCATTGATTCCATCATTTGTGTTGCCGTGATAACGACACGATTAAGGGCTTGGGCTCGGTTAATGAGCTTTTTCTGAACCGCAATAAGTTCAGGATCGCCGATTTCGACACCCAGATCGCCACGTGCGACCATAATGACATCGGAGGCGCGAATAATATCGTCAATATTGTCGTCGGTAGCCACCGTTTCTGCCCGTTCGACTTTTGCGACCATACGCGTAATTAGCCCAGCATCTCTCGCTAGACGGCGGGCATACTTCATATCTTCGCCGTTACGCGGAAATGACACAGCAAGGTAATCTACTTTGATTTCTGCTGCTAGTAAGATGTCGCGCTTATCTTTTTCTGTAAGCGCATCGGCGGATAGCCCACCGCCTTTTTTATTAATGCCTTTGTTATTGGAAAGAGGGCCGCCGACGGTGACTTGAGTAAAGACTTTGCTCTCCTCAACCGAGATGACTTGCAGTTGTACTCGGCCGTCGTCTAACAGCAAAATATCGTCACGGCGTACATCTTGTGGGAGTTTTTTATAATCTATACCAACAGCTTGTTGATTTCCGGTGCCAGGAAGCATTTCAGCATCTAAAATAAAACGGTCGCCTTCTTGTAGTAGAATACTTCCTTCAGCAAAGGTGGATACGCGAATTTTAGGTCCCTGTAAATCGCCTAGTATGGCAACGGTTCTGCCTAATGATGCGGCGATTTCCCGAACTTTTTGTGCACGTAATTTATGATCGTCAGCACTGCCGTGAGAAAAGTTCATGCGTACGACATTCACTCCCGCGCGAATAATGGATTCCAATACACCGCTCTTATCGGTTGATGGGCCTAGCGTTGTCACTATTTTGGTTCTTCTTTGAATGGATGACATACCGTTTCTCCTGCACTTAACTCAGAGGCATAATATTGATGTAGTCCTTAGCTAAAGTTTGGAAGTGATTGAAAAATTTACCAGTATCAGAGCGAAAATTTATGGCGTAAATTCCCATTTATTTTTGTGTCGGTATACGATTTATTACGCTAACTATTTGACTAAACGCGCAAACTTCTATTTCTATACGTGATGGTTGTCACGTGGAGCTATCAAATCGCTTCACAATTAGTTTGCAAAGTAAAAAAATTAGCGTGTTGTTTTTTTCTGGAGTGTGTCATGTACATGGCCCAACCCGGTCACATTGATCATATTAAGCAGATCAATGCTGGTCGAGTGTATAAACTCATAGACCAAAAGGGTCCTATTTCTCGTATTGATTTATCAAAAACGAGTGAGCTTGCTCCCGCGAGTATTACTAAAATTACTCGCGAGCTTATTGATGCCCATTTAGTGCATGAGACCACTGTTCAAGAAGCGATTTCTCGAGGCCGGCCAGCCATTGGTTTGCAAACGAATAACGAGGGATGGCAATTCTTATCTCTGCGTTTAGGCCTTGGTTATTTAGTGTTAGCCCTGCATGAGTTGGGGGGCGAAGTGCTGGTGGATAATAAAATAGATATCCACGAAATTGATCAAGATGATCTTTTAGAACGGCTGCTATTTGAAATCAAAGACTTTTTCCAAACGTATTCGACCATGGTTGATCGCGTTACCAGCATTGCTATCACTTTGCCCGGGCGAGTTAATTCAGAGCAGGGGATTGTGCTCACAATGCCCCATTATCATGTGAAGAATTTGCCTCTTGGTGAGGAAATCTATCGCGCAACTGGTTTACCTGTTTTTCTAGCGAATGATACTCGTGCGTGGGCGTTGGCTGAAAAGTTATTTGGTCATGCGCAAGATGTTGAAAATTCAGTTTTAATTTCTATTAACCATGGAGTCGAAGCTGGGATTATTCTTGATGGTCGGGTGCTACAAGGTCGCCATGGTAATATTGGTGATCTTAGCCATGTACAAACTCAAGCTCATGGTGGTGTGTGTGAATGTGGTAATGTGGGGTGTTTGCAAACGGTCGCCAGTGCAGAGGCTATTTGTGCGGAAGCGTTACGGCGTTTAAATGACGGCGAATCCTCTTCACTTAACCCTAGTCATGCGATGTCGATTGATGCGATCGCATTAGCAGCAGCCGATGGCGATCCGCTATCATGTGAATTGATTGAAAAGCTTGGTCATGATCTTGGTGCTGCGATCTCGATCATTGTTAATTTGTTCAATCCTGAAAAAGTGCTGATTGGTGGTGCAATCAACTTAGCAAAAAACGTCCTTTACCCTGCTATGCAACAATGTATTCGTGAACAGAGCTATCCTGATTATCAACAAGAGCTACACTTGATAGAGTCTCGTTTCTATAAGCAAGCCACTATGCCTGGTGCAGCCCTTATAAAACAAGCACTTTACGACGGATTGTTATTGATGAAAGTTGTTGAAGGGTAAGGTTCCTTTCTATTGATCAATTTATTCTTTAGTGACATTTACAAATTGGTTAACTGACTATAATGTTATGTAAGTCTATTCATTTCTGGGAATCCTTATGTCAGGTGTGTTAAATACCGTTGATGCTCGTACGAACCTTGTGGGCGAGAACCGACTAGAGTTGTTACTCTTTAGTCTTAATAGTTCCCAAGTGTTCGCTATTAACGTGTTTAAAGTTAAAGAAGTCATTCAAGTTCCGGTTCTAACTAAGATGCCTGGTTCTCACTCTCATATTACTGGAGTTGCGTCACTTCGTGGTGAAGCCGTGCCAGTGATTGATTTGCGACAAGCGATTGGATTCCCAGAAAGTCGTCTAGAAAAACCAGAACAGAATTTGATCATCACGGAATATAACCGTTCGGTACAAGGATTTTTAGTTGGGCAAGTGCGTAATATTATTAATACCACTTGGACCGAGATTCAACCGCCGCCAAGAACGTCAGGGCGTTCTAATTATTTGACAGCGATTACGCAAGTTAAAGAGAACGAGAAATCTCATATTGTAGAGATCATTGATGTTGAAAAAGTGTTGGCGGAAATCATTGATTACGATGTATCTATCTCTGAAGAAGTGTTAGATAGAGATTTATTGACCGAAATGGACGGTCGTCGCGTTTTGATTGTGGACGACTCAACTACGGCACGTAATCAGGTGAAAGGAACGTTATCTCAACTTGGTCTTCAAATCATTGAGTGCCGTGATGGTATGGAAGCTCTTAACTTGCTCAAACGTTGGTGTGATGAAGGTAAGAACATCAATGATGAGCTGTTGATGATGATTACTGATGCTGAGATGCCTGAAATGGATGGTTATCGCCTGACTTATGAAGTTCGCCAAGACCCACGTATGAAGGATTTACATATTGCTTTGAATACTTCATTGAGCGGCAGTTTCAATGAAGCCATGGTACAGAAAGTAGGGTGTAACCGCTTTATCTCAAAATTCCAGCCTGACATGTTGGTTGAAATTGCTCAGGAACGGCTGAAAGAGTTGCTGTAACTTTTTATACCGATGCAGTTTTGTAGGAAAGGCGCACAAGTCATGTGCGCCTTTTTATTACTATCAGTGAAAATCTCGAGAAGGGGCTTGGAGTGTATGAAGTTGAGGTGTTAAATCGATTAATCGTCCAGCAATCACATGGCAGACGCTGCCTTGTTTTTCCAAAATACCTTTTACCATGAGAATTTTAGCATTGAGATAGACTTCTTTTTGTGCCCGTGCAGTCGCTCCCCAAACCACAACATTGATGTTGCCCGTGTCATCTTCCAAAGTAAAAAAGGTCACCCCTCCAGCTGTTCCCGGCGATTGCCTACCAGTGACAACACCCACCACAGTGACTAACGATTGATGCTCTTTATGGATGAGATCTTGCTGACGAACAAAACGTCCAAGTAATCCTGCTTTTTCTAGTAAAGGAATCGGATGGTGCTCTAAAGAAAGTCCTAGCGCGGCATAATCTTCAATTAAGTTGTCACTGTCGCTGGGCAGAGCGGTATAGTTTGGCGCAGGTTCATGTACATCGCGAAACAAGGGGAGGTCACTTAAGGTATCCATCATTTCCCAGCGTGTTACATAGCGGTTGTTCGCCAGATTATGCATGGCATTAGCAGATGCGAGCGCTTCTATGTCTTTGCGGTTCAGCCCTAAAGATTTTATCGTGTTGATATGTTGATATCCCGTTTTAGGTCGACTGTCGATCAGTGTGGTCGCGCCTTGAAGGCTTAAACTACGCACTAAACGTAACCCCAGTTGGATTGCCTGTCCTTGTAAATGAGGAACGATGGTGTGATCGTATTGAGAGTGATTAACACAGACGGGCAATATGGTTAATTGGTGACGCTGAGCATCTTGGATTAACTGTGAAGGGCTATAGAATCCCATAGGTAGGCTATTCAGAAAGGCGGTATAAAATGCTTCTGGGTAGTAATATTTAAGCCAAGCCGAGCAGTAGGCTAATACTGCAAACGAAGCCGAATGACTTTCGGGGAAGCCATATTCACCAAACCCACATATCTGGTCATATAAGGTTTGTGCAAACTCATGGCTATAGCCGCGGGACTCCATTCCTTTGATCAGTTTGTCCTTAAATTTTGCGAGTTCTCCTGTTTTCTTCCACGATGCCATAGCACGACGCAGTTGGTCTGCTTCGCCACCACTAAATCCCGCTGCCACCATCGCTAACTTAATGACTTGCTCTTGAAATATCGGTACACCCATCGTGCGCTCAAGTACTGAACGTACCTCTTCTGAAGGATAAGTGATCGCTTCTAAACCATCGCGTCGTTTTAGATATGGGTGAACCATATCACCTTGAATTGGACCTGGACGGACAATTGCGATCTGTACAACGAGATCGTAATAGCAGGCAGGCTTGAGGCGTGGCAGCATGCTCATCTGAGCACGTGATTCAATCTGAAAAACGCCAACGGTATCCGCTTGTTGAATCATGTGATAGACATTCATGTCATCTTGCAGGCATGTAATATCAGCGATGCTAAGGTGCCTGTTATAGTGATGAGCGACTAAATCGAAACATTTACGAATTGCAGTGAGCATGCCTAGTGCTAACACATCGACTTTCAGCAACCCTAAACTTTCAATATCATCTTTATCCCATTGAATAATAGTGCGGTTTTCCATGGCTGCATTTTCAATTGCCACCATTTCATAAAGGGGACCTGCAGAGATGACAAATCCGCCCACATGCTGCGAAAGATGGCGAGGAAATCCTAAGATCTCATTGACCAAAGAGATAAATTGTTCACCTAGTAAAGAATCAGGTTGCAGGCCTAATTCAACAATCTGCGCTTGCCACCCTTTTGCACGGTCACGACGATTGATATTTTTTATAAAAAACTCTAATTGAGACTCTTCAATACCTAACGCTTTTCCTACATCGCGCACCGCACTTTTAAAACGATAAGAAATAACAGTCGCAGCAATGGCGGCTCTTTCTCGGCCATATTTGTTATACAGATATTGAATTACTTCCTCGCGACGTTCATGTTCAAAATCAACATCAATATCGGGCGGTTCGTTGCGTTCTTTACTAATGAAACGTTCAAAGAGTACCGATATCTGTCTTGGGTCAACGGATGTGATGTCTAAACAGTAACAAACGACGGAGTTAGCTGCGGAGCCTCGTCCTTGATAAAGAATCTTTTGCTGCTTGGCGAAGCTCACCATATCGTGAATGGTAAGAAAGTAATAGGGGTAGTTGAGCTCTTCAATGAGTGAGAGCTCTTTATCAATAGTGGCCTGAATATCATTAGGGACCCCATTAGGAAAGCGGCGGGCTTTTCCTTTGCTGACTAAATGACGGAGATAGTTCATTGCCGTATAGCCATCAGGTACGAGCTCACTAGGGTATTCGTAGCGTAAGCTATCGAGCTGAAATTGGCAGCGCTCGGCAATAGCAATACTTTCTTGTCGCCATGCTTGAGGAAATAGCTTCGCTAATTTATTTTCACTGCGTAATGCTCGTTCTGTATTGGTCAACAGGCTACCCTGAATATTTCGTAGTGCTTGATTTTTTTTGATGGCTGTTAAGACATGTTGTAACGGCAATCGTGTCGCATTATGCATAAGAACACCACCACAGGCGGTGATGGGAAGAAGCAGTTGCTGTGCAAGTTGCTGACAATACTCGATATATTGATGTTCATTTTCTTCAAGATGGCGCTGTACACCAATCCATAATCGGTCTTGATGGTGCTTTTTGAGCCAAACTCCCCAATGTTGATCTCTCTTTTTATGTTGTGGGAGCCATAAAAAGAGACAGTGCTGAGCGGACATCAAATCCCATTCTGAAAGTTGATAATGACCTTTTTCACTGCGGCGACGAGCGTTAGTGATAATGCGGCATAATTCTGCATAAGCAGGCCGAGTTGGACAAAGTAAGACAACTTGGCACTCATCATTAAGCCAAAATAGGCTACCGATAATCAGTTTAATGGTGAGCTGATGTTCTTTAATGGCAGTATAAGCACGAACGACGCCAGCCACAGAACACTCATCAGTGATTGCCAGCGAATGGTAGTGGAGAAAATCTGCCTGAATCACCAGTTCTTCCGCGTGGGAGGCACCGGTGAGAAATGAGAAGTTACTCTGACAAAAGAGTTCAGCATAAGCCATAAGTCATTATCCTAGCTAAATATACCGTGAACGAACCAATGTTGCTCTGGGGTACGAAATACCCATAACCAGCGACCATCCGTTGATTGAGCAATAAAATAGTCGCGAGTGATCGCTTCTCCATCCCACCATCCTGTTGCGATGCGTTCAGGACCATGGATAAGTGTTATTTTGTCATTGAGAGGTTGTGGAACAGGGTAAAGCAAGCTCGGTCTGAGCCGGTTAGCTTGAATGGTATGTGAAATAGGTTGAGTTGGGTCGAGATATTCCGTTGTCTTCTCTGGTCTCGGATCTTGGCTTATGTAAGGAGCCACTACATGCTGTTTACCTAACTTAGCTTGTAGGGTACCAATTAAATCCAACGCACTTTGTTGCCCCTGTATTCCACGAAAAAGATCATGGCTGTCTTGAGCCTGCGAACCTGACCGCTTGACCTTTAATGTTAACGCTAAGACAGGATGACTCAGGCTAAGCGACTCTAATGTTAATCGACACAGTTGCATCCAGCGTATTGCTTGATCATCGCCTCGTGCTGATGAGAAAACGATGGTTTCTTGCTGTTGGTCACGTTGGGTCAGAATCAGCTCTAGCTCATAGGCCACTTGATTACGTAAGCGTAGATATGGCTCCAACTGGTTTAACAAACGCTGTAAAGGTTTTTCTAACCATGAGATGCGTTCGATTTCGTAAAGTAAATCGATATGTGCTTGAAACTGAACTTGTGGATGATAAAAGCACAACGGATGGTGAAATTGCCCAAGAAGGCGTCCCACATAGTTCACTAAGTCAATATTAAATCGCCGTGCAATGTCTTGCATCGGTAAGACAAGCAAAGCGCCAAGGGTCTTAATTCCGACTCGATGTAATTTTTCAATATCTTGAGTCGCCAATTCAGTTGCAGTAAGCGGGTAGGTTTTTATTTGTTTCAGTAATTGTGCTTTGTCGCAGGTTAATTGGTTTGCACCTGATTTAGCTAATAACATTGCACTAAGTGGTGAAAATCCCACAGCATAATGATAGCGAACATCAAACTGGTTCAAATGTGAAGAAATCGTCTGCCAGTAATGATCAAAGCCTGCATATAGACTCAGCATATTGGAGACTTTAAGCAGTAAACCTTGCGGGGGAAATAGCACGATGTCAGATGTCACCAAATAAAGCCACTGAGCTAAGCTTTCTAAAGTGTGAGTTTCGCCTTGATGGTCGTAATTGACCACCTGCAAATCACGGCACAAGGTCGCAGCACCAGCTAATCCCATTCCTAGCTTAATTCCATGGTTTAGAGCGACGGTGTTTGCTTGTACAACATGGTGATCTTGACCTGTTACCAAAATAATAGGCTGCTCTTCGTGAGTGAATAACGTATCCAACTGTAAATGCGAAAAATGCAGATAAAGCCATATTTGCATTGTTCACCCCTGTTTGCGGATTGGAAATGGCACCACGACAGATGTGCTTCTTGGTACCGTTAAATTCTGCCAGTAATGATCAAAGCTGACTAAAAAGGGGTCGGTAGGCCAGCCACATTTGCGTTTAGTAATTGAAATGGTGATGCCTTCATCATTCGCTTTAAGCCGCATACTCAAGGTGACGGGTAACGAAAATAGAGGTTTCGTAACTGAGCGAAATAAAAATTGTAGGCATTGGCCTGTTTCACTCGCGACTTGTAATCTGCGAGCTTGATGTACCTCTATCTCATCCTGCCATAATAATACGTGTGCACTGGCACCGCTTTTTAGACATTGCTCTGCAGCCCATAGCGCTTCTTTGCTACTGGGTGGGGTTAAGATCAAGATCTTATCAATAGGCATTCCTGCATGATGGAATGCTTCTGCAGATACGTTTCCTGGTGGATTAATGATCACTGTTAAACGTTCACTATCCTGACTTAAATAAGGCAGCAATAAACGTATTTCACCAATACCAACTGGAGTTTTGAGTTCCACGACACCTTGAGTTGGAAATCCTCCGCCCAACTGCTGATCGAGTTCCGGATAGCCGGAAGTTTGGCATTCACATTCGAGAGTTGTCTCGCTGCCCCGCCAAAGCCAGTGTTTATTTTTTAGATGTTCAATAAGTTCATACATAATGCGATACCTGTATATATATACAGTATATTTCACATGGAAAAACATTCAAGAAAAATTTAAGACGCTACCGGTAATCATTCTTACTTATCTTGTCTGTCCTAATAAAACCCACATAAACCTTAATGTGTCGGTCCTGTTAATAATGACAATCTCTATGTATAAAAAATGAACAGGAAACTAAGTTATCAATACGATTTATAAAACCATGAATGAGTTATTGATGACTGAAGGTTTTTATTTACATTTATTTAACCAGAAGGTCATAAGTTGAAAGAAAAAAGCAGGTATATCATGTACGTCAGTTGCTGTTTATTTTACCGGTGATAGCTGTATCTTGTTGAAGGTGAAGTAAAAATGACACATTGTCAGGGGAAATGTTTGATAATGTGAGTATTCTTTGTATTATGAACTTAGTTAACTATCAATTTTCTACAAATGTTACGTGGTAGAAACGTGTTGTTGCATAACAGTGAAGTAAAAATACACATTTTGTGATTAAAAGATAAGCTGTTGAAAAAAATCAGTTTGATAATCAANTTATATTTAAAATGGGTTTTTTATAAAAACCATTTTAAATCAAACTATTAGATTATTGTGCTTATTTTTTAACTGTAAAAAACTATCACTAAGGGGTTAACAAGATGTTGTTATTTAGTACCTGTAGTGTATTTTATTAAGGAGTTGTAGTATTTCGTTACAACTCCTTTTTCTCACGGCGTCCTTGAGACTTATGCCTGTCAGAGGTCTGACTGTGATTTCTGTTTTATCCTACGTATCACTTTCTGTGACGTTAGCGATAGTTAGCTATCTTTTGTGGTGTTGGTTAACACTAACATTGATAAACGACGAGCATAATATCATGGGAAAAGGTTAGGTAATTCTCCCTGTAAAGGATAATCATATGGATAGAAGACACGCGCTTAAGTTTTTAGGCCGCGCTGCATCTGCACTGGCTATTGCGCCACATGTTGTTAATGCGAAAGAAATGCATGGGGTGCCACTAGAAACAGCAATGAATGCTGACCATTTGCCTCAGCCTGCGCAAGCTGGATGGCAAGTATTGACGGATCCGAAAGACCGTGCAGCTCTTTCGGCAATTTTTGATCGTATCATTCCTGCGGACAAATATGGCCCATCTGCAACAGAAGCGGGTTGTATCGAGTTTCTTGATGACCAACTTGCTGGTGATTATGGCTCAGGTAAAGCGCTTTATTTGGAAGGTCCAATGGACCGTAAAAATGAAGAAATGCTGATGGGTAAGCCGCAGTTCTTAGCAACGCCTAAAGAACGTTATATGACCGGTATCAAAGCTCTAGAACAATACTCTCAATCTCATTTTGGCAGTTCTTTAGATGCTTTGTCTCCAGATAATATGGATCAGTTCTTATTGAACCTAGAAGCTGGAAAAATTGATTTAGGTAAAGACGTTGATGGTAAGGCTCTATTTGAGCTGATGATCCAAAACGCACGTGAAGGGTACTTATCTGATCCGCTTTATGGCGGTAACCGCAATATGGCGGGTTGGAAGATGATTGGCTTCCCAGGTGCTCGTTATGATTACCGTCCTTACTTAAGCCGTCCAGGCGAAAATCTAGAACTAATTCCAGTAAGTTTAATCCCGAACGATTAAACCGGAGCAAATAATAATGGCAATAGAAAGAGCAAAAGCCGATGTCGTGATCTGTGGTTTGGGGTGGTCTGGTTCGATCATCGCAGAAGAGCTGACACGAGCTGGCCTAAATGTCGTGGCAATTGAACGTGGCGCATGGCGCGATACGTCGACGGATTTCCCACCAGCTGTCGACCCTGATGAATTACGTTGGCAGACTCGTCGTGCAATGACTCAGCCAATGAGTGTTGAAACAACGACTTTCCGTAATAATCCAAAACAAGATGCAGCACCAGTACGAAACTGGTCAGCGTACCAATTTGGTTGGAACGTTGGTGGTGCTGGTACCCACTGGGCAGGCATGTCTTGGCGTTTCACTCCTTGGGACTTCTAAGTCGCAACCAAAACTCGTGAACGTTACGGTAAAGATAAAGCGAAAGGCCTACAGGTACAAGACTGGGGCGTGACTTACGACGAAATGGAACCTTACTACGACCGCTTTGAACGTATTGCTGGTACGTCTGGTAAAGCTGGTAACATTAAGGGTGAAAAAATCCCGGGTGGTAACGTATTCGAAGGTCCTCGTTCTCGCGATTATCCAACTCCGCCATTGCAAGACACAAACTGGACAGCGAAATATCGTAAGCTGACTACTGATCTGGGCTACCACCCATTTAGTGTTCCTGCTGGTAACCTTTCTCAGTCTTATGTAAACCCACTAGGGGTTTCTATGGGACCTTGTACTTACTGTGGTTTCTGTGATTTCCACGGCTGTGGTAACTTCTCTAAATCGTCACCTCAAGCATGTATTTTACCTGCATTGATGCGTCGTAAGAACTTCACGCTATTAAGTGAAACAGAAGTACTTCATGCTGTGAAACACAAAGACGGTAAAACAGTAAAAGGTGTTAAATTCATTACACGTGATGGTAAAGAAGGCTTCCAGCCTGCTGATATCGTGTGTATTACCGCTTACCAAATGGATAACGTTCGTCTAATGCTTCTTTCTGGCGTAGGTGAACAGTATGATCCTCGCACTGGTAAAGGAACGATTGGTCGTAACTACAGCTACCAAACGTGTTCAAGTGTGACGGGGTTCTTCGATAATGAATACATGAACCCATTCATCGGTGCAGGTGCTCTTGCGGTGCAAATCGATGACTTCAACGGTGACAACTTCGACCACAGTAACGTCGATTTCATCGGTGGTGCCGGTATCATGGCGTTCAACACCAATGGTCGCCCAATTCAAAATGCGGATGGCATCCGTCCAGGTACTCGTCGTTGGGGTACTGAATGGAAGAAAGCCTTCTCTCGTGATTACCAAAACGCAGCGACGCTATTCTGTCAGGGCACTTCAATGCCAACGAAGAATGCTTTCCTTGATTTAGATCCTCGTTATAAAGATCGTCACGGTCAGCCACTGCTTCGTGTAACTTTCGATTGGAATAAAAACGACCAACGTATGTCTAAATACATGACAGAACGTGCGGTTGATCTCATGAAGAGAGCGGGTGGTAAAGATCTGATGATCGATAACCAAGCCGAAGCTAGCTGGAACCCATACAAACAACACAGTTCACACACTATCGGTGGTGCTGTGATGGGCGCAGATCCAACAACATCTGCATTGAACCCATACTTACAAAGCTGGGATGCGCATAACCTATTTGTTGTGGGTGCTTCTGCATTCCCTAACAACGGTGGTTATAACCCAACATTGACCGTAGGTGCACTATCTGTTCGTGCTGCTCGTGCGATTCATCAAACCTACATTAACAATCCTGGTCAGTTAGTGAGAGGTTAAGGACGATGAGTACGAAAAAAGGAAAAATCATTCGCATTATCGTGCTACTCGTCGTTATCGTAGCGATTGTAGCCGGTTGGATGCTATGGAAAACGTTTGATCTGTCTCGTTCCGATGCGGCTGACGACACAGTAAAACTTTCTGAATTTAAAACAGATGATACTGCGGCGATTAAGCGTGGTGAATATATCATGCGCCTTGGTGACTGTTCTGCTTGTCACACTGAAGGTCATGGTGAAATGGCGGGTGGTTACGATATCGAAACTCCGTTCGGTTCACTATATAGCTCAAACATTACACCCGATCCAGAAACTGGTATTGGTAATATGACTGAGCGTGATTTCTTCAATGCGGTACGTCAAGGTATTGGTTCACATGGATTCTTATATCCTGCAATGCCTTACACTGCATATGTGAAATTCACTGACCAAGATATGCATGACCTATGGGCTTACTTCTCAACAGTGAAACCTGTGAAAAACGACATTGAAGAAACGAAAGATATGCCTTTCCCATTCAACGTTCGCCTATCATTGGCTGGCTGGGATATGTTGTTCTTCGACAATACTGGTTTTACTGAAGATAAAGCAAAAGGTGATGAATATAATCGTGGTAAATACCTTGTTGATGGCGGCGGTCACTGTTCTGCGTGTCACAACCCACGTAACTTCATCGGTGCAGAAATTAAGAGTAAGTATCTGCAAGGTGGTAACTTAGGTACATGGTATGCACCAGATTTAACGCCAAATCCACATAATGGTATTAGTGAAATGAGCGTTGATGGTATTGCTGAATACCTAAAAACAGGCTCAAACGGTATTGCTGTTGCATCAGGCCCTATGGCAGAAGCAGTTCAGCACTCTACTCAATACTTCACTGATAGTGATTTGAAAGCGATTGGCGTTTATCTAAAAGCGTTACCAGCGTCTGAAGGTGGTAAAACTTATCCTAAACTGGATGTGACTAAACGAGCAGGCCTCGACTACGAGGTAAACTGTTCAGCATGTCACGGCCTAGAAGGTGAAGGTATTACTGGTATGGTTCCTGCGTTTGCAAAAAATAAAACGATTGCAGCGGAAGATCCAACAAACCTTATCCATGCAATGCTAAAAGGTACTCGTGCACCGTTTACACATGTACGTACTACTGCAGCAGGCATGCCATCATTTGCTTGGAAAATGAACGACAAAGAAATTGCTGACGTTCTAAACTATGTTCGTAACTCTTGGGGTAATACCGCAAAAGAGATTACGCCTGACCAAGTAGCAGAGATGCGTAAGACTGTTGGCGCTCGAGATAAAATGGCGACACCACTACAGAAATAATCATGTGGTGAGCTATCTCTAGCTTGAAATATAAAAAGGTCGAACTGAATTCAGTTCGACCTTTTTTATTGCACTCATAAGGATAGTTAACGATGTGATAACCACTGGTGGTGGCTAAATGTTAGATTAACCCTTCTGCTTTTAGTGCTGCTTGAGTGGCTGGACGCTCTGCGATACGGGCTGAAAATGCTTGCAGTGTAGGCCAAGGAGAAAGATCAAATTCCACAAAGCCTGCCCAGTTTAAAACGGTAAACAAGTAAGCATCAGCGATAGAAAATTGATTATTGAATAAGTAATCGTTATTTCCTAGAGTGTCAGCAATCCAAGTTAAACGTTTGTTGAGCAGTGTTTCAGTGCTGGCACGGGCATCCGCCGATTGTTTAGGATTGAACATCGACCCCATTGGTTTGTGAATTTCAGTAGAGATGAACACCATTAAGCTTTGTAACTGATAACGAGCTTCACCAGAGGATGGAACAAGATTCTCTGCTGGTTTTAGATCGGCAATGTATTGTGAAATCACCAATCCTTCAGTTAGAAGATCACCATTGTCTAATTGCAGAGCCGGTACATAACCTTTGCTGTTGATCGCTAGATAATCTTCGCCAGTCTCTGTTTTTTTCTCTTTAAGATCGACTTGAACAAGTTCAAAGGGGAGACCTAGCTCTTCTAATACGATATGTGGAGCGACAGAACAGGCTCCTGGGGTGAAATACAGTTTCATAATAAGACGCTTCCTTGTTGGCTAATTGCTTGATAACAAGCATTAGTGAAGAGTCTTAGTCTAAACACCACATTAGAACAAACAAGTACTTACCTTTTAGTAAGTACCTGTATGCATATTCATGTATTTAGCGCTTGGGTTGCGCATCGATGCATTGACCGTGTATCGCCTGTCCTTCTGGAGCCATCAGATATACATACAATGGAATAATATCTTGCGGGGTTTTTAGCGTATTGGGATCTTCTGCCGGAAAAGCAGAGGCGCGCATGTCTGTACGAGTGCCACCCGGGTTAATCGCATTAACACGGACCGATGTATTGCTTAATTCATCCGCCAAAATCTGCATCATACCTTCTGTGGCAAATTTAGAGATGGAGTAAGAGCCCCAATAAGCACGACCTTCATGGCCCACTGTAGAACTGGTAAAGACTAAACGTGCGTCCTTGGATTGACGTAGCAGAGGCAATAAAGCTTGAGTCATCAAAAACTGAGCTTTGACATTCACTTGCATGACATCATCAAAGGTCGCTTCTGCGATTTGTTCTAATGGGCACAATTCACCGAGTAAGCCTGCATTGTGTAAAACACCATCTAATTGGCCAAATTGCTCTTCGATGGTGGATACCATTGCATGATAATGTTGCGATGTTGCACCTTTTAAATCGAGAGGAATGAGCGCAGGTTTTGGGTATCCTGCGGTTTCTATTTCATCGTAAGTTTGTTCTAATTTAGCCACGGTACGGCCAAGTAAAATGACTGTCGCCCCATGTGCGGCATAGCTTAGCGCGGCTTGTTTACCAATACCATCACCAGCACCTGTGACAAGGATGACTTTACCTTTTAAAGTATCGGGAGAGACGGAATAATCCATATGTGACTCCTAATTGTTAGAATTTCGTTTCAGTCTGGGTGACAAGATGGTTACAATACACTAATTCGCATTAAAGAGGATATGAACATTGGAATTTTTGATGGACTATGGTCTGTTTCTGGCCAAGATAGCGACGATTGTTGTTGCTGTTGTTGTGTTGTTAGTCATCGTCAAATCCGTCGGTGGAAAACATCATAGTGCGAAAGGGGAATTAGTTGTTACTAACTTAACCGAAAAGCATAAACACACTGTTGAAGAGTTAGAGCACCATTTGCATGACGATGCATTTTTAAAAGCACGTCATAAAGCTGAAAAGAAAGCTGAAAAAGAGAAAAATAAAGCTCGAGAGAAAGACGTTAAAAAATCAGCGAAAGCGGGTGAATTAGTTTCTACTCGTGCTCCTTATGTTTTTGTCTTGGAATTTAATGGCAGTATCGATGCAAAAGAAGTTGGCGCTTTGCGTGAAGAAATCACAGGTATCTTAGCGGTTGCTCAAGAGGGTGATGAAGTGATGCTGCGCTTAGAATCAGGTGGTGGCATGGTTCATGGCTATGGTTTGGCTGCGTCTCAATTAGATCGCATTAAAAACGCGGGTCTAACACTGACTATCTCTGTAGATAAAATTGCGGCAAGCGGTGGCTACATGATGGCATGTATCGCTGATAAAATCGTTTCTGCGCCCTTTGCTATTGTGGGATCAATTGGTGTGGTTGCACAGCTACCAAACTTCAACAAATTATTGAAAAAACATGATATTGAGTACGAACAGCTTACCGCTGGTGAGTATAAACGTACCTTAACAATGTTTGGTGAAAACACCGATAAAGCGCGCGATAAATTCAAACAAGAACTGGAAGAAACGCATGTTCTTTTTAAAGACTTTATCCGTACTCACCGCCCTGAACTAGAGCTTGATAAAGTGGCAACAGGTGAACACTGGTTTGGTACTCAAGCATTAGAGCTTGGTCTAGTCGATGAAATCAAAACATCAGACGACTTAGTGGTAGATGCCTGCAAAGATAAAACCGTTCTTGCGGTGCAATATGTGCAGAAGAAAAAGCTCACTGATAAAATTTCTGGTGTTGCTGGTGAAGCTGCCGACAGCGTATTTATGAAACTTCTAAATCGCGGTCAACGCCCAATCGTATAATACCTTCCAAGCCCTGCTCCGCAGGGCTTTTTACTGCCCATCTTTTATTAGGACAGACACATTACTGCCGCTCTTTTTAGTAAGGACAGTCATCATAAGTTGCGGCCTGTTACCATTCTCATCTGCAAGGACAGACAAATTAATTTCGTCTGGTCTTTTTGAATTCTCTCGCAGTTTTATCGCTCACAAGGCAATAGGTTCAGTTTTTGATGTAAAACATTGATATCCCCCTTATCAAGGATATTGATTATGACAACCGCCCGAAAACATACTGTGGATCTTAATATTACGCCTTATTATCACTGTGTTTCTCGCTGCGTTCGTCGCTCATATCTTTGCGGCTTCGATGAGTTTTCTGGCAAAAGTTATGAGCATAGAAGGGCATGGGTTGAACAACGTATTTTACTACTAGCCACAATCTACTGTATTGATGTCTGCGCTTATGCTGTGATGAGTAATCATTACCATTTGGTTGTTCATGTGAACAGAGAAAAAGCAAAGGACCTTTCTGATCATGAGGTTATTGAACGTTGGGGAAAAATTCATAGCTTACACCCTCTGACCGTCAGATATCTGTCTAGGGAACTGATGACGAAATCAGAGAAGAGAGCGGCACAAAAGTTGGTTAATCAGTGGCGAGAACGTTTGTATTCATTGAGTTGGATGATGAAAGATCTCAACATGGATATTGCCAAGCAGGCCAATGTCGAAGATGGTTGTACCGGGCATTTTTGGGAAGGACGATTTAAGTCTCAAGCTTTATTAGATGAGCAAGCATTGTTGGCAGCTATGACTTACGTCGATTTAAACCCTGTACGAGCGAAAATCGCACCAACACCAGAAACGTCCATTCATACATCAATTAAATATCGACTTGATTCAATGGCACTTCATCAGGTTAAACCAAACGAATTATTTCCTTTTTCTGGTAATGAACACCAAGAGAAAAATCAAGGTATTCCGTTTAATTTCAATGAGTATTTGGAATTACTTGATTGTGTTGGTAGGCAACATCGAGATGATGAGAGAGGGAAAATTGATAACACTATGCCCAATATTATGCGGCGAATTCATACCGACAAAAACACATTCTTAGCGATATGTTCAGCAATAGAAGGAAAACGTACTCAGTGGGTTGGATCTCAACATCAACTCAAGCAAGCTAAAGCCCATCTCAAACAGCATCGAATCCACGGAATCTGTTTATAACATCTTCTCTTCGGTGGTTAACTTCTCACTGACATACCACTTCTTCACAACTCGAACCAGATATAAACAAGAAAGTACGTTGAGTTGCTCATGTACCTCAATAAGAAAATGACAATTAACGCTCTTACTTGCTTAATTTATCATGACTGTCCGAATAGGAGCTTATTACTAACTTGACTGTCCTTGTAATAAGCCCTTCAAAATAGCTAATCAGTCAGTAATTAATCTGTGTGTCCTGATAACACGTAATGTAGCCCTTGCATTAATCCACCACGCCAACAGAGGCGTTCATGACCGCCGTCGTAGACAACGTATTTAGTGTGTGATTGACCATGTTGAAGTAGGGCATCGGCAACCTGTTTGTTGAGTTCTACCATACGTTTTTCACGTAACCCAACGTCAAGATAAGAGCGAATCACGGCCTTTTTATCGAGTTCATTTTCAATAAAATCAACAAATTTCGCATCTAATTCTGGTAATGATTCATCTTTGGATGTTTGACGAATTTGTTGGCGATGAGGCCACCAAAATGATCCTGACGAGCTCACTACGCAACCGAAGCGATGAGGCCAATTTAGCGCAGCATACATTGATGTTAAACCACCATAACTTTGCCCAGCAACGACCGTTTTTAGCGGGTCTTTCGTTACTGAATAGTAAGTGTCCACTATCGGCAAAAGCTCTTTTTGAATCGCCTGCCAAAATGCTGGATTGCAGGGAAGATCTTCACCTCGATGGCGTGGGTTGATAGCATCAATCATGACATAGACTGCTGGGGGTAAGTACCCACTATGCGTGTTGTCATCTAGGGCTGAGAATATCGGCAACTCTTCTGCCCAAAAATCCCCATCTTGAAGAATAACCAAAGGAATATCTGATGTTCCTTCTGGTGCTGTGCTGTATAGCCAAACGCGGCGAGATTTTTTCATGCTCTCGGAGTGCCAGTTGAACGTTTCTAAATGTGCCTGTCCTCGTAATTGGCCGCCGCTTTGGTCGAAAGGTTGCCAGCCGGGTTGAGAAGGCGCGTCAGGCATTGAGTAAGGGGAAAATTCTTGGCCCCATGGGCAATGGGGAAGGTTGCGTTTTTGTAGTGGGTCAACAACGGCGAATTGGTGCATGGTTGTTAATAGCCAGCGGCGATGCTGCTGTTTTTGTTCTGCTATGGGGCCTTGGTACGTAGGCTGTAATCCTAACTCAGAAACAGGAACTATTGCATAAGCGCCACGCCATGCGTGGGGTAGCTGACAACAAAAATAGTAAAGGTCAGTCTCTTTATAACGAGTAAATGTATCAGGATTAAAGCTGTGGTGATCGGTAATGCCATGGATATCAACATACACAGCTGCAACATCGTAATCGACTGTGTTACGCCAAATAAAGCAGGCCTCAGATAAATCTTCCGTCATCTTCACCAATAATGGTGTCCCAATTTCAGCAGCAGTTTGCCACCATTGTTCTGATGCAATAGGTAGCGAATTGAGCTCTGGATATTGAGCAATAAAAGTCGGTAAATCTGAAGAGGCTTGGCTAAGTTGCATGAATCTGTCCTTACCACGGATAGCTCGTTAATGACTTGGCAAAGGTTAATCAATTCAGAAAGATAAAGCTAGAATAATAATTATTATCAATTGTATCATTTGATTTCACGATGATTTTGATACCACCACAGCACCATACTAATCAAACATCCCCCACAAAGACCGATGAGGTGTGCTTGTATCGCGACTTGGGCTCCGATGAGTCTGACGGTTTCTTCTGGAGCACCGAATGTCTGCTCCCACGCCACTTTAGCAATGACACCAAAGAATAATAACCAGCTTGACTTGCGTCCTTCTAAGGCTTCTTTTAGCGCCAAACTGACGAACAATCCGTGCAACGTACCAGATAGCCCCACATACCAAGTAAGGGAGGTAAAGAGGAGTAAGGTTCCGACAATGAAGCTAATACTGATCAATAGAACCGCAAGTCTCTTGGCTGAGGGTTTGAAAATAAAGCCAATGAGCCATAAAGCTGCTAAATTCATTTCAAGGTGAGCAAAGTTGGTATGAACGAAGTTTCCTGTTAGGATGCGCCACCACTGGCCGTGCTCTATCGCAGGTAGTGTCCACACCGTGAAGTGAGCCAGTGGCTCATATTGAAGCCCTAGGCAAACAAAACTGATTAACAGCAGCAATAGGTAAAGATTCACATTATGTCCCGATATTGTTCCCAGTGTGGTAAAGCACTTAAAGTCTGTATTTGCTCATCAATTGAGTCGATTCAAACGGATGTTGAGCTTATCATTCTTCAGCATCCGACAGAAGAACATCGTCCTATGGGATCGGCGCGGATTCTATCGCTCTCGTTGCCGAACAGTCAGTGCTTTGTTGGGGAAGATTTTCGTGAGCATCATGAGTTACAGCAACTGTTGAATGAAGATGGCGTGGATCATTATGTGCTTTATCCCAGCGATGTGTCTGTTGTCGCCACTGAGATTATGTCTGTAAGTGGAGACACTAAAAAAACACGTGTCATTTTGCTTGATGGCACGTGGAAAAAAGCATTTAAGATGTGGCAAATTAACACTCAGCTACATCATTTACCCAGTTTGCATTTACCGAAAGAGTTATCAGGCAATTACCGGATTCGTAAGGCGCCGAGTGAGAATGCTCTATCGACAGTAGAAGCGGGATATCATGTTCTTTCGTTGATTGAGCCAGAACGAGATTTCACTCCTTTAGTTCGTGCATTTGAACAAATGATTGATACGCAGATACGCCACATGCCGCCGGGTGTATTTGAACGTAACTATTTGCAGTAATGACCTAACAACTAAACAGCTCTTGGTGTAGGCGCTGCGCATAGCCGTCTGTCATGGCGGCAATGTAATCACACAATACGCGCATGCCATCGCTGTTGGCTGCCTCTGCTTCCAACCATTTTTCTCTGGTGGCGTCTGGAAGAAGACGCTCTGGGTCAGCACTAAGCGCTTCAAAGAGATCCATAATCATTTGTTGCCCCTTGTATTCAAAGCGTTGTACTTGGGGGATATGAATCACATATTGATTGACGAATTTTTTTAAAACCTCAAGGGCGTAGGCCATTTCTGGTGCGAGATAAGCGTTATAAGCGAGCAGTGGGTTTGTGAATTCCCCCGCGACTTCTTCTACGCTAATACTCGTCAGTAAGGCATTAACAATTCCACCTATCGCATCTTTACGAATGTAATGTTTACCAGAAAAAAGCATGTTGGTGAGTTCATCAATTTGGCTGGCAAACCAACTCTCGGGATAGTGACTCAGCGCCAAGTGGGCACTTTCATCCCATTGTGCTCGTGTGACCATACCGAGAACGATGGCGTCTTCGAGATCATGGACACCATAGGCAATATCATCAGCAAGTTCCATTATCGAGCAATCAAGTGATTTGAACTGAGTCTTTCGGTGTTCGTAAGGTGAGTTAGGCGCTTCGCGCATCGTGCCTAATCGCTGTTTATCGTCCGCAGAGAGAGGCTCGCATACCCAATCAAATAACGCTTTATCACAGTCATATAACCCTTTAGCGGGCATCCAATCTCGTGCTTTTAATTGACGGGGGTTAGTAACTGCTTCAGCTTGTTTTTCAGCGCGAGTTTCACTCAATAGCGCAGGGTATTTTAATAAACCTAATAGCGTGCGCCGGGCCAAATTCATCCCGTGATGCTCGGTATAAGGTTCAAGGCTGGTTACGATCCGAAAAGTTTGTGCATTGCCTTCAAACCCACCATGCTCACGCATCATGAAATTTAATGCAATCTCACCACCGTGACCGAAAGGGGGATGCCCTATATCGTGAGCAAGACACAGCGAATCAATCAAGCTATCGGATGGCATTAGCGGGCGAAACTCAGGCTGCTTATTTTTAAGCTGCGCCACAATACCTGTGCCTATTTGAGCAACTTCGAGTGAATGAGTTAAACGAGTGCGGTGGAAGTCGTTCAGGTTGGTGCCGTGAACCTGAGTTTTGGCCTGTAAGCGGCGAAAGGCAGCAGAATGTAAGACTCGGGCGCGATCACGCTGAAATGGGCTGCGATGATCATTACGTCGAATCTTATGTTCGTCGTTATTGCGTTCTTGCCAGCGTTCATCAATTGAAAAAGGCATAAAACCTCCTTTTGCCGCAGATATTATTCGAATTTACAACTGGTTAACTTATTTCGTCCAGTGTTAATTCAAAACTTGGGGCGAATGTGTGGAGAAAATAGTCCATTTCTTCGGTATAACGCTCTTTCAACGTGACATCGAGGCGTTTTTTCGCTAAGGCATATTCTTGGTTACCCGCGCTAAGTTCTTCCAAACATTTCAAATAGGCACATAAGCAATCGGCTTGTTTTACGACCGCGGCTTCAATGGGATCGGCCGCCTCGGCTAACAAAAAGGGGGCAAAATCTTCTTGAAGCTCTTCTGGAAGCATGGCTAAGAGACGTCTTTCTGCCGCAGACTCGATCTTTTTATATTCTTTAGCAATCTCAGGATTGTAGTACTTGACTGGGGTAGGGAGGTCACCAGTGAGCACTTCACTGCTGTCATGATACATGGCTTTAATTGCGATTCTTTCTGGATTGAGATTACCGCCAAATTTTTTATTTTTAATGACCGCAAGTGCATGAGCGACAAAAGCGACTTGCAGACTGTGTTCGGAAATATTTTCACTGGAGACAGAACGCATCAATGGCCAGCGTTGAATCAATTTCATACGAGCAAGGTGAGCAAAAAAATGGCTCTCTTTCATAGCGATTTGACATCCTTTATAAAACACATAGCCACAGTTTACAAAAGACGAACGTATACACCAACCTCAGTATTGAAGAACTGACCATAAAAAAACGGGCGTTAAGCCCGTTTAGAAATTTCAATCAATTGCCAGCAATGATTATTGACGATAAGTGCTTAAGAAACGCTCGAATCGGCTGATGGCAACTTCTAATGTCTCGACATAAGGTAGGGTGACGATACGCACGTGATCTGGTTCTGGCCAGTTAAAACCGGTACCTTGTACCAACAGAACTTTTTCCTGAATTAAGAAATCTTGCACCAGTTTTTGGTCGTCTTTGATGTTAAATTTCTTTTTGTCCAATTTAGGGAATAAATACATAGCCCCTTTCGGTTTGACACAGGAAACCCCCGGGATCTGATTGATCATTTCCCATGCTCGGTCGCGTTGCTCTAGCAAACGGCCGCCAGGGAGGATCAGTTCATTAATGCTTTGGTAGCCACCCAGCGCGGTTTGAATCGCGTGTTGCATCGGTACGTTGGCACATAGACGCATTGACGACAGAATATCAAGGCCAGCCACGTAACCTTTGGCAAGGTGTTTGGGGCCAGTTAAAAACATCCAGCCCGCTCGGAAACCACAAACGCGGTAAGCTTTAGAAAGTCCGTTAAATGTTGCTACAAGTACGTCGTCTGTTAGTGACGCGACGGAAGTATGAGTCGCACCATCATAGAGAATCTTGTCGTAGATTTCGTCGGCAAAAATAATAAGATTGTTTTGTCGAGCGACCTCGATGACCTCTAATAAAAAGTCACGTGAGTAGACCGCACCGGTTGGGTTATTCGGGTTGATAAGGACGATACCACGAGTTTTTTTCGAGATTTTCTTCTTGATATCATCAATATCTGGCATCCAATCTGCTTGTTCATCACAGATGTAATGCACAGCGTTACCGCCAGCCAAAGAGGTTGCTGCAGTCCAAAGAGGATAATCAGGTGCAGGAACAAGCATTTCATCGCCATTATTAAGCAGTGCTTGCATTGCCATCACAATCAATTCAGATACACCATTGCCCACATAAACGTCTTCTACATCGAGATTACGCAGACCTTTTTTCTGGTAGTGCTGAACGACTGCTTTACGCGCTGAGTAAATACCTTTGGAATCACAGTAGCCTTGTGAGGTCGGTAAGTTGCGAATAACGTCAACCAGGATTTCATCAGGGGCATCGAAGCCGAATGGGGCGGGATTTCCGATATTTAGCTTCAGAATTTTATTCCCCTCTTCCTCCATGCGCTTAGCATGTTTGAGTACTGGACCCCTAATGTCGTAGCAGACATTATCGAGTTTTGACGACATCTCGATATTTTGCATTGTCTTAATCCTGATTGTGAAATTTTTGTATTACCAACCTACACTAAATAGCTATTTTTTAGAATAAAAATCTGAAAAATTATTGTTATTGATAAGTAACCAAAATTGAGCTGGAACAATCAAGGGGGAAAAAGATGTTGTACAACCTTGATTTCAGTGTGCTCTCTCAATAGAGTAGCTCAACTGAAACACCGAATCCCTTGTTCTCCCGAGGTTGCTTTGCCTAACTTTCACCAATTTATTCATCAGCTAATTACCCGTATTCAGCAAGCGAAAGAATACGATGTTCGTATTGAACTGCCATTAGATACTGCCCCTGAATGGTCATTGATTGATTGGCTTGATGCTCAGCCTATTTACCCGAAATTTTATTGGCAGTCACGCGACGCTAGTGAAGAGGTAGTGGCATTAGGGGCATTGGCAACATTTACTGAGCCAACGCCAGCCTATGCGATTTTGGGAGAGCAGCAACGAGTATGGGGTGGCCGTTCATTTGATGGGCGCACTAATAAAAATCGCCGTTGTATGTCAGCCCTCTTCTTTTTGCCACAGATTGAAGTGATCCGTCGGCAAAATGGGTGGTTCTTGGCTGTTAATATCAATAATGACGTTGAAAAGGTGGTTAAGTCACTACAAAGTTTAGTGATGAAGGACATTGAGCAGCAGAAAATTAATACTGAGATTGTTGATGTCACGCATTCTCCAACCGAAGAACAATGGGCGTCTTTAATTGATGATGTGCTTTGCGGTATCGATAAAAATGCGTTTAAGAAAGTCGTATTAGCGCGTGAAACTCGTTTAGCCTTGTCTAACCATCTAAGTGCAGCTCAGTTATTGAACGCCAGCAAAGCGGCGAATCACCATAGTTTTCACTTTATGTTGGTGTTGGACGATAAACACAGCTTTATGGGGTCGACACCTGAACGTTTATATCAACGTTCAGGCAATCAACTCTATACCGAAGCGTTAGCTGGTACGATTGGCCGAGGTCAAGATCGGACAGAAGACGAGCAATTATCAGCTTGGCTATTAAATGATGAAAAGAACGTAAATGAAAACCAATATGTAGTGGATGATATAGTCGATCGCATTACGCCATTAGCGAATAAGATTGAGGTGGAAGAGAAAGTCTCATTGGTGAAATTGCGCAAAGTTCAACATTTACGTCGTAAGATCGCCGCCACACTCAACACAGATATGCAGGCACAATTGCTTGACGCATTACAACCAACGGCAGCTGTTGCTGGCTTACCACGTAAAGAAGCGTATGATTTTATACTAGAAAAAGAGCCGTTTATTCGCGGTTGGTATGCAGGCTCTATGGGGTATTTTAGCCTAGATAGTGCCGAGTTTTGTGTCGCGATACGCAGCGCTTTGGTATTAGAGAATGAAGTTCGCCTATTCGCTGGGGCGGGTATTGTTCCTGGATCGATCGCTGAGCATGAATGGCAAGAATTAAACAAAAAAATGTCTACATTAAAAAGTCTTATTGAGCAAAGCCAGCCGCTAGAGGTGGCAGTATGAGCCACGATCAAGCGGTACTTAACCGAATTTGGAGCCGAACTCTTTTAGCTGAGTTCGCGCGTTTAGGGGTCAAGCATGTATGCGCTGCTCCTGGGTCACGTTCTACGCCGCTAACATTAGAGGCCGACCAAAATAGCCAATTTACTCTGCATACTCACTTTGATGAGCGTGGACTGGGTTTTATGGCGCTGGGGCTAGCAAAAGCGAGTCAAGAACCGGTCATTGTTATTGTGACATCCGGAACTGCTGTAGCGAACTTATTGCCTGCGATTGCTGAATCGAAATTAACTGGCGAGCAGCTGATCATTTTGAGCTCGGATCGACCGGTTGAGCTGGTGGATTGCGGCGCTAATCAAGCAATTAACCAAGTCGGCATTTACTCGTCACATGTGAATCATAGCTTAAACTTACCGTCACCGAATACTCAGGTGCCTTTGGCCTGGTTGTTAACCTCGATTGATAATGCTTATTTTCAGCAGCAACAAACGGGTGGCAGTATCCATATTAACTGCCCATATCCAGAGCCGCTTTACTCAAATTGTAGCGATGAGCTTTACCAAGATTATTTAGCGCCGCTGCAAGATTGGACTCAATCATCCGCCCCATACTGTGAACGTTATGTTGATAATGCATTGATGGTTCCACAAACCTTGCCTTGGTTAGAGAAAAAAGGTGTCGTTATTATTGGTGCTGTTGAATTGAACGAAGCGCAAGCCGCTAAGCAATTTGCTGATGAATTAGGTTGGCCTTGCTTGTGCGATCCACAATCAGGGGTTGGCTCTGAATGGGCTTTTTTCGATATTTGGTTGCAAAATCAGTGTGCTACAGACAAACTAAGCGAATGTGAGCATATTGTGCAATTTGGTGCACGTATTGTGTCTAAGCGATTGAATCAATGGCTCAGTCAACAGGTGCAGTCACATAAAGTGGGTTACGACTATATTTCGAGCCAAGCTGAACGCCAAAATCAAACGCATCTTCCACAGCATCATTGGGTGTGTGACATTGCTCAGTGGGTTGAGCAGCGGTTGAACCAACGCTCCCTATTTGAGCATCAGAATGCAGGGTGGGGCGATGAGCTTAAACGTTATTCAATGCACTGTCGTGAACTCTCAGCTTTACATCTAAATAGTGACAAAGTAAGCGAAGTGGCTATCGCACTAGATTTAAACCGTAAGCATACTTCACATACGCTCTTTTTAGGTAATAGCTTGGTGATTCGCCTAGCCGATATGTTCAGTGATTTACCAGGGGTACCTGTTTATGCTAACCGTGGCGCTTCTGGGATCGATGGCTTGGTCGCTACAGCAGCCGGTGTGCAGCGAGCGACGCAACAGCCGCTCTTAATGCTTATTGGTGATACGTCATTATTGTATGATCTTAATTCACTCGCGATGATGCGTCATACTCAGCAACCAACGGTTATCGTTGTCACTAATAATGACGGTGGCGCTATTTTTGATTTGTTGCCTGTACCAGCAGAAAAACGGCAAAAATTATATCAAATGCCGCATGGTATGGATTTCTCTCATGCTGCGGCGCAGTTTGGTTTAGCTTACTTGTGTCCAGAAACTGTTACCGCTTATCAAACAGCAGTCGATACCCACTTAAGTTCAGGGCGCGGTACGTTACTGATTGAAATAAAGAGCCAACCAGAAGAAGCATCGCAACATATCAAGCAGTTGGTTGGTCAAATTAAACAGTTAGGATAATTCATGCTCAGTAGCTGCTGTTCTCAGACATCTTTTTCATCGCAACAGCCGGTATTGGTCTTTTTGCATGGTCTACTCGGCAGTGGCTCTGATTGGCAACCGGTATTGGAACACATTGATTTACCATGGATAACGGTTGATCTGCCGGGGCATGGACTTAGTAAATCGGTCTCTTGTTCAGGATTTGAGGATTGTTGCAAGATGGTCGCTCAGGTTGTAATGGCACAACTAGGGGCCGAGACGCCATGCTACATCGTTGGCTATTCATTAGGGGCGCGAATCGCCATGGTAGCAGCTGCAAGCGGCGCTTTTTCAGAGCTTAACGTTAAAGGTTGGCTCATCGAAGGCGGCAATTTTGGCCTTATTGATGAAGAGGCCAAACAGGCTCGTTGGGTGAATGATACGAACTGGGCGGCGCGTTTTGAGCAAGAGCCTCTTGAACAGGTTTTAAGCGATTGGTATCAGCAACTGGTGTTTAGTTCGCTAAACCATGAGCAAAGACAAATAATGATCACAAAACGTAGTGATAATCTTGGTAACAAGGTAGCAGAAATGTTGCGTGCAACGTCTTTAGCGAAGCAGCCTTATCTGTTATCAACCTTAAAGACGCTCACTTTACCTATGCATTATCTCTGCGGGGAGCGCGATGCTAAGTTTCGCCAATTAGCTCAACAAAGTGGCTTGCAATACAGCCAAATAGCGCAGGCGGGACATAATGTTCATCAGGAGCAGCCTTTGGCATATGCTGCTGAACTTCAACAATTTATTCGTCAACATTGTGGCAGTTAATTTTATTGAGCGATAATGTTGGCCACAACAACAATGGGAATCACCATGGCTAAAACGGTAGGCATTTCAGAAGAAGAGCTTTACGCACCAGTTGTTTGGAAAGACTGTAGCGCAAGCTACGAAGATATTCACTACGAAAAATCAGAAGATGGTATTGCACGTATCACCATCGCGCGTCCGCAAGTGCGT
This sequence comes from Vibrio eleionomae, assembly GCF_009874545.1. Lineage (NCBI taxonomy): Bacteria > Pseudomonadati > Pseudomonadota > Gammaproteobacteria > Vibrionales > Vibrionaceae > Vibrio > Vibrio eleionomae. The sequence goes on from NZ_WEKT01000003.1 coordinate 206,723, forward strand.
AACGCGTTCCGCCCTCAAACAGTGAAGGAGATGATCAATGCATTGGCCGATGCTCGTTACGATGAAGCTGTTGGAGTGATCATTCTGACGGGTCTTGGCGAAGATGCATTCTGTTCTGGCGGTGACCAGAAAATCCGTGGTGATTACGGCGGTTACAAAGATGAAACAGGGACTCACCACCTGAACGTATTGGACTTTCAACGTCAAATCCGCACTTGTCCAAAACCTGTTATTGCTCAAGTTGCTGGTTGGGCTGTTGGCGGCGGCCACGTACTGCACATGATGTGTGATCTTACGATTGCTGCTGAAAACGCTCAATTTGGTCAAACTGGCCCTAAAGTTGGCTCATTTGACGGCGGTTGGGGGGCGTCTTACATGGCTCGTATCGTAGGCCAAAAGAAAGCGCGTGAAATCTGGTTCCTTTGCCGTTTCTACGATGCTCAAGAAGCATTGGATATGGGCTTAGTGAATACGGTTGTGCCGCTTGCTGATCTTGAAAAAGAAACAGTTCGTTGGTGTCGTGAAGTGCTACAACACAGCCCAATGGCACTACGTTGTCTAAAAGCAGCATTGAACGCAGACTGTGACGGTCAAGCGGGGCTTCAAGAGTTGGCAGGTAACGCAACTATGCTGTTCTACATGACTGACGAAGGTCAAGAAGGTCGCAACTCGTTTAACGAAAAACGTCGTCCAGACTTCAGCAAATTCCCTCGTAACCCATAGAGAGAATTGACCTCATTATTTAAATGGGGCCGCAATGACGGTGGGGAAGCCTTGTCCCCACTGTTTTATCAAGTGATGATATGTCGCTGAGTTAGACCAAGGTGTCATTTACGCCAGCTCATCGACATCTCATTATTTAAGGCAAGCAGCCGTTAGTTAATCGCTGCTGTCTCGCATTAAGTATTTGATTCGTAATTTACTCGTACTTAATGAACTTTGACTTACCCAATGTATTAGGATTGATATGCGCAGCGCAAAACTGTATCGCTACACCCTGCCAATGGACAGTGGTGTGATTCTTCGTGACAACAGACTAAAAGAACGTGAAGGTTTCATTGTTGAATTATGCGAGCAGGGGAATATTGGCCGCGGTGAGATCGCGCCATTACCCGGCTTTAGCCAAGAAGGCGTTGAAGAAGCTGGAGCATTAGCGAAGGAACAGCTCGAACTTTGGCTACAAGGGGAAGCACTCGATTATGATGCTCTGTTCCCATCTGTTGCTTTTGGGCTTTCTATGGCAGAGCTCGAACTCGCGGGTGAATTGCCACTAGAAGGTAATTACCAAGCTGCGCCTTTATGTACTGGCGATCCTGATGATCTTCTTCCTGCATTAAATGCAATGACAGGTGAGAAAGTGGCAAAAGTGAAGGTGGGGCTTTACGAACCTATCCGGGATGGAATGTTGGTGAATTTATTCTTAGAGTCGATGCCTGATCTTAAGTTGCGTTTGGACGCCAATCGCTCTTGGACCAAAGAAAAAGCAGAAAAATTTGCGCAATATATTGCGCCGTCAATGCGCCATCGAATCACGTTTCTCGAAGAGCCGTGTCGTTCTCCTTCTGATAGTATCTCGTTTGCGATTGATACGGGGATTTCCATCGCTTGGGATGAAACGCTGCAAGAATCTGTGCGTAACCCTGAGTTTCGTTTGGGGGATTTGATGGGCGGTAAGGCGATTATTATTAAGCCAACGTTAATAGGCTCTGTGCAGCGTTGTATCGACTTGATCAACACGGCAAAAGAAGCAAAACTGCAAACCGTGATCAGTTCCAGTATCGAATCAAGCCTCGGATTAAATCAACTTGCCCGTTTAGCTCATTGGCAACTACCTAACGAAGTACCTGGATTGGATACAATCGGGTTATTTGCTGAACAGTTAGAAGTGTCATGGCCGGGTTGTTCCTTACCTGTGGCCGAGTTAAATAGTCAAACTATCGTATGGCAAGCGGAGTCTCAGTCGCTATGACGCCTTGGCAACAGTGGTGTCAGCAAGCGCCAAATCGAGTTGCACTGCAAAGTTCAGAGCAAACACTAACTTGGCAAATGCTGTGCGATCAGGTAAATCAGTACGCTTCACAGTTAACGGCTCAGGGAATTCGTTCTGGCGATGTTTTAACTATCGTCGGTAAGAACCATCCTTCAACACTGATGATATTTTTAGCGGCACACCAAGTTGGCGCGATCTGCGCGCTGACGATGCCACAACCCGTTGCCCAACTGCAGCCTAAACTGGATACCTTATATAAAGCAGGCCAATCAGCATGGGTATGGTTAGCACCCTCTGCGCAAGTATCTCGTAAAGAAATCGTGGCTTTAGAACGTGATGTGTCGGTCATCGAATTAGTTGCAAAAGATGAGAGTGGTGGTCCAGAAGATCATTACGATATCAATAACCTAGCAAGTCTGATCTTTACCTCAGGTTCCACAGGAACGCCTAAAGCTGTGGCGCATACTCACCAGCAGCACTTTGCTTCTGCTCAGGGATTATTAGAGTGGTTTACCTTCTCTGAACAGGACAGTTGGTTACTTAGCTTACCTATGTATCATGTTTCGGGCTTATCGATCATCTATCGATGGTTAGTAGCAGGGGCGTGCTTAAAACTTGGTAATGGCGATTTACTCTCTGATATTCATGGTGTGAGCCACGCATCGCTTGTTCCAGTGCAGTTAAAGCGTCTTCTCGACAGTCGTCAACCTTTGACATTAACCCATGTGCTATTAGGGGGAAGTCATATTCCTCAAGAACTTGGTATGCAAGCGGCGCAGCTCGGTATTGAAACTTGGCTGGGCTATGGCATGACAGAAGCTGCGTCGACAATGACTGCTCGTAAAGTAGAAAGTGGTGAAGGTGTCGGCCGCATTATTCCCAATCGCGCACTTGAAGTTCGAGGGGAACGCATTTTTATTGGTGGTCAGACGCTAGCCTCGGGTTACTACCGTCAGGGATATCTGGTGTCTATCACAGACGATTCGGGCTGGTTTGACAGTAAAGATCTCGGTTATTGGCAAGGGGAAGAATTAGTGGTCATCGGGCGTGCAGATAACCTATTTATATCCGGTGGAGAGAATATTCACTGTGAAGAAATAGAAGCCGTATTAAATGCACATCCGCACGTTCAGACGGCAATGGTCGTTCCTGTTGAGGATGATGAATACGGACATCGCCCCGTTGCTGTATTGCAAGGTTGCAGAACTATAGACAAAGCAAGCTGGGATCACTGGTGCCAAGAGAAACTAGAGAAATTTAAATGGCCAATTGCGTATTACGTGATGCCGGAAGTATTGACTCAAACGGGGATTAAAGTGTCTCGTAAAGCCCTGTGCCAGTGGGTTGATGAGCAACGCAAAACCAATTCTTAGACTTTTTTTAACAGAAAAGTTATGAGATAGATGAAAACAGAATTTTCTCTTCTTATAACCTCAACGCATAATAATCCTAGATATCAGTGAATTTAGGATAAAGACTGTGTTAGCGAAAATTCTGTTAGTTGTTACGATTGTTCTTCAATTAGTTGTAGCCATCACACAGCAAGGATGGCTACGTTCCGTGTCTGAGCTCTCTGCATTCCTGCTGGTGGCGACTTTGGCTTATCTATTCCAAATTAAAGCGGGTGAGTTAAAAGCCAAGCAAGAGACGAGCAAGATATTGTAATCCACAATGATACGCCGAAGATAAATGGCTTAGGGCCAGATTGTTTAAGGCGACCAATCGATATACCACATCCAATTAAGTACAAGCACACCACCAATAGTTGTTTCGATACCATAAAAATTCCATGGTAGAAAACTTGCCACTGTGGCAGGAGATCGGTAATCGCTATCGCCAAGCAATAAAACAAAATGAAGTAAGGGATCGAGATTTTTTTCGATTCACTACGAAATAAAAAAGCACTAAAGAAAGCCACAGGAATGATCCATAAGGCTCGCGCCAGTTTGAGCGTTGTTGCTGTTTTCAGCGCTTCAGTCCCATAGGCCGACGCAGCACCAACGACTGATGATGTATCATGAATTGCAATCGCAGCCCATGTCCCAAAAGTTTGTTGGTTAAGTCCGACTAAATGCCCAATCATCGGAAAGACAAACAGCGCCACCGAATTTAAAACGAATACAGTCCCTAGCGCTAAGCCTATTTGGTCATCATCTGCCTCAATAGCTGGGGCTACCGCTGCTATCGCACTCCCACCACAAATTGCCGTACCGGATGCAATTAGGTGTCCTGTTTTACTATTTAGTCCAATGACTTTTGCCACCATCGATCCAATCACTAACGTACCGATAATTGTGAAAATAACGATGCCAATGCCATGGCTGGTCACGCTTAAGGCTTGCTGGAGCGGAATACCAAACCCCAATCCGATAATGGAGTAAGAAAGCAGCTTCTTGGTCATTTTAGTAATGGCAAGTCCTTCTGGAATTAACCCCAGTGAGGAGATAAAAAAACCAAGCACGAGAGCAGTAGGAGACGTCAATACGGGAGTAAGACAGAGTAAAAGCCCTGCCCAAAAGAGAATATGCTTAAGTTTCATAAATCAGGCCAAAAAGTAATAACGAGTGAGACGCCATTGTAACGTAAGTCACACTGTCAAAAAGTCTTAATGTTTTGAACAAGTGTTCAGTAAAATTGAACGTAAAGGTAAAAGCAATGCATTACAAAGTGTTACCTTAAAATTTAACAGGACAGACAGCATAAAAAGGACGGAGTTTTAAAAGGGCAGGCAATGTACAACACACTTCTTTCGTTATTTTTATCAGGACAGACAGTTTAATTAGATAGCTTAATCAGGGCGAATTAGAACGGTGATAGTATTAATCATTCATAGTTACGGTGAGTGATTAGGGCTGTCTGGGGAAGGAAATAACCGAAGTGACTATTCAAGATAAAAAGATTACAGAGTGAGGGAAGTGGTGTCACAAGCGCTCACTCATTTTGCATCAATCTTCTGTTTATTCTGCCGCGCCGCGCAAATTAGTGAGGGCAAGTTGAAGCTTCTCGATATTGGCGTGTTCTGGCGCGATAGGTTCACCAACTTCTATGGCAACTTTTGCTAACCAGCATGAAGGCACACCTTTACAGGCTCGTCCTTTGTACCGGCTAAAATAACTCCCCCATAGCCCTTTTAAAGCGATCGGGATGACTGGTGCCTTACAACGGCTCAGAATGATATCTAATCCGCGCATGAAGGGTTGTATGTTTCCATCTGGTGTGAGGCGACCTTCTGGAAATATACAGACGAGTTCACCATTTTTTAAAGCTTGTTCTACTTCGCCAAATGCGCGGCGAATGGTGCTTCCACGGCGTGCATTAATTGGAATCACGCCAGCGCGGCGTAGGAATCCAGCAACAACAGGGAAGTTCGCATAATCTTCTTCCATCACAAAACGAATAAGGCGATTTGAGGCTGCACTGAGAAGTAATGCGTCCATATAACTGACATGGTTACAAATTAATAAAGCGCCGCCTTCTTGCGGAAGCTGTTCTAGATTCTTTTCTCGTACTCGGTAGAGGGTTCTCGTCATCAACCAGACAAATAACCGCGTTACATGCACAGGAAACTGATACAACAGAGCGATGGAAACAATAAGATTAAAAATGGCTAATAAGCCGAACAATTGTGGGATAGAAAGATGAATAACACTTAATGCGACGATCCCTAAAATGGCGCTTAATACCATAAATAGTGAATTGTAGATGTTGAGGGCTGCAATCACTTGAGCACGCTCGTTTACTTTGGCTTTTTGTTGCATTAGAGCATAGAGAGGCACAATAAACATTCCTCCGCTCATCCCGAGTAGAAATAGATATCCAAAGGTAGGCCATAACACGCTAGCGCTAACAAAACGGATGAAGTTTGCGTAATTAGGTAAGGCCTCCGGAATCTGTGTGGCAAAAAGATAGCCAAATAAAGTGATCGCAAAACCGCTAAGAGGAATCAACCCAAGTTCGATACGATGCTTGGTTAATCGATCGTACAGCAAAGATCCTAAAGCGATACCTACTGAGAATAGTGCGAGCAAAAATGAAACGGCGGTCTCACTGCCATGCAGATATTGATGGGTAAAGTTTGGAAATTGGGTTAGATAGGAAGCCCCTAAAAACCAAAACCAGCTTATGGCTAAAATGGAGCGATAAATGGTGCGATTACTTTTCGCAATCGTAAGGGTACGCTTAGTGTGGGCAATAGGTCGCCAACGAAAACGCAGTTCAGGTGCACTGGCTGGTGCTTGAGGAATCCAGCGGCTAGCCAAATAACCCAGAAAGGCAAATATGACGACGGCTCCAGCGGCTATCTCTGCGGAGAAATCAAGCGAGGCGATGATCCCTGCACCAATCGTACCTAATAAAATCGCCATAAATGTCCCTGTCTCGACGAGCGCATTTCCTGGAACTAATTCACTTGGCTTTAATTGCTGAGGGAGTAAGGCATATTTTACTGGACCAAAGATGGCTGATTGAGTGCCCATCAAAAAAAGAATCAGTAATAATACGCCATAACTGTGGGTCACAAATCCAATGGCTCCCAATAGCATTATCGCTATTTCCAATAGTTTGACTTTACGGATAAAGGCGGACTTTTCATATTTGTCTGCAAGGAGCCCTGCTGAGGCAGAAAAAAGAAAAAAAGGGAGAATGAATAAGCCAGCAGCAAGATTAATAAATAAGTTACTTGAAACGGGGAGTGATTCTGCACCAGCAAAGGCAACAAAAAGTAGTAACACGTTTTTAAAAATATTATCGTTAAAAGCGCCGAAAAACTGGGTGACAAAATAAGGGAAGAAGCGCCGTTGAAATAGCAGTGAAGAAGATTTTGTCATGCCAGTTCCTTTGGGCTTACCAGTTAGTCAGATAGTGGGACAATAAGTTTTCTATCAATTCTTTACCATCGATCGGCTCTGCAGCGAAAAATTTGTCATCGACACTAAGTAGCGTGATGCCGTGAACGCCTGACCATAATACGCGGCTTGCTTGTAATACCTCGTAATCTGTCCGTTGGGGGGCAATCACTTTAAGTAATGTCTCCAACATAGTTGTCATATTATCGATGCGGTCTTGTTGCCATTCTGGCAATACTTCACCATTCATATTGTGCTCAAAGATGAGCTGCCAACGAAATGGGTTAGCTTGAGCAAAATCGTGATAACAATAAGCTAATTGATATAGAGCCTGTTCCGGATCTTTACATTGGCTTACTACATCTTTCGCTTGAGTGGAAAGGTTATCCAGTGTCTTCGCTACCACATGCAATAGTAACAAATTGTAATTGCCAAACACGTTGACAAGCGTACTCGGAACATAACCAATCATGCCTGCAATCTTGCGTAAGCTAAGATCGTGATAAGAATGCTCTTCTAAAAAGCCATTTACGGCGTCGAGGGTCAGATTAATCAACTCTTCCCTTGTATGATCGTTTCTTCTTGCCATGCGAAATAGTAAAATTATGTACAATGTTCAATATTTTAATGGTGTGCTACCTGAGCGTCAACATATCTGCCTGCAATATTCTGATACAAGTCCATAACATGAAAAGATTTTCATGTTTACTCAGAGCCGCTATCATTTCATTGTTAGAAAAAGTCTGGTTTGAGCCAGTTCATTTAAAAAAGGAAGTCTATGAAACGTTTTTTCTCATTCGTTGCCCTACTGATGGTATCCGTGATGGTTGTTCCTCACGCGGATGCGAAGAAGTTTGGTGGCGGCGGTTCGTTTGGTAAAAGTTTCAAAACTGCACCATCACCGAAATATTCAAACAACAGCACAACAACTAAAAATCAAACAGCAGCAACCCCTAATAATAATCGTAAAGGTTTAATGGGTGGGTTACTTGGCGGTTTATTAGCTGGCGGCCTGTTAGCAGCTTTCTTTGGCGGGGCCTTTGAAGGTATCCAATTTATGGATATTTTAATTATTGGTCTTATTGCGTTCTTCATTTTCCGTTTACTGCGTGGAGTCTTGGCTTCTAAGCAAGCAAGTATGAACCAGCAGCAACCGGCATTTGGCGGCGCGAATCGTAACCAGTATGAACAGCCAAATGTGCATAATTTCGAACAGCCACAAAATGCGGGTGGATTCGGTACTCAAGCACACAGCGATGTGCCACATAATTATCCCCCAGGTTTTGATCAAGCAGGTTTTGTTAATGGTGCTCGTGAGCATTACCGCGTGATACAAGGCGCATGGAACTTTAATCAGCTTGACAAGATTCATGAGTATGTTTCAGAAAGCTTATTTGAAGATTTAAAAAATGAACGAGCGAAGCTTCATGGTGAGCAGCATACCGATGTGATGTATGTTGACGCGGAAATCGTACGCTGTGATTACGATGCGCAAAAAGCGCAGCTAAGTTTACAGTTTTCGGGACGTTACCGCGATGCCGTTGAAGGTGTTGAAGAAGATATTGAAGACATCTGGCACTTAGAGCGCGATTTAACCGTGCCAAATGCACCTTGGTTAATTGTTGGTATTCAAAACAGTTAATCAGTAGATGTGATAAACGAAAGGCCCAGTCTTTGACTGGGCCTTATTATTTTGCAGCAACTAAAAGAGTCAATTTAAGCGTGAGACTCTTTGGTTGTTGCTGATTGTGCGTCAATTTTCTTTGCTTTTGAGATCATGGGTGTAATGGTTGAACCTTGCACAATGATAGAGAACAGTACAACGGCATAAGTCATTAATACGATAATCTCTTTTAGTTCAACATGAGCAAATGGCGTTTGGATACCTGAAGGTATTGCCATCGCCATTGCGAGAGCTAAACCACCGCGTAAGCCGCCCCATGTTAAAATTTTCACGGATTCTGAGTTGTAACTCCGGAAACGATTAAAACAAACATAGGAAAGGCGAACACTAAGAAAACGACCGCAAAGAACCAAAGGAATAGCAATCATAACGGCGACAAGGTCGACTCTGTGGAAAGTAAATGTCACCATAATTAGGCCGATAAGTAGGAACAAAATCGCATTTAAGAATTCATCCGCTAATTCCCAAAAGTGACTTAACTGGAAAGATTCTTCTTCAGTCATGATAGTGCGGGTGATATTACCGACAATAATGCCTGCCACAACCATCGCTAGGGGGCCGGATACGCCTATATGTTCCGCCATGACATAACCTGCTGTAGGAACTAGCATGGTTAAAATAATACGCATTAAGCTATCGTGAGCTGTTTTAATCAAGAAGTGGAATAGAGCACCTAACACTGCACCAAAGAGTACACCGCCAATAGCTTCGTGAGCGAAAAGTTCAATAGTGCCACCAATAGTCGGCGTATCCGAACTAAAAGCAATTTGGAAAATAGTGACGAATACGACGAGGCCAACGCCGTCATTAAATAATGACTCCCCTTCAATCTGAGTCGAGATTCGTTGTGGCGCTTTCATTTTCTTGACTATCGCAAGTACAGCAATTGGGTCGGTTGGTGAGATTAATGCACCAAATAGGCAGCAATAGATAAAATCAATGTTGATACCTATTTCACCAAAGATAAACCAAAGAGCGCCACCGATAAAGAAAGTAGAGAATAGTGTGCCCGCTAATGCAAGAAATGCAATTTCGAACTTTTGGTCTTTGAGGTGGTTAAGGTTGATGTTTAACGCGCCGCCAAACAGTAAGAAACCAAGAACGCCTTTTAATAGAAAATCGTCAAATTGAATGTTATTCAACATATTAACGATAGGTTGTTCATTTCCAACCGAAAGTAACCCTGTGTAACTCAGTGTTAGAAGCACAGCAGAAATAAGAACTGACCAACCAGTGATTGCGATCGTAGTTTGGAATCGACCGAATCGATGGTTTATCAAGGAGATGATGATAGCGACAGCGGCAATCATACAAACTGTGTCATAGACAGACATAGAAAGGTTCCTTGTGAAGTACGTTAAGAGAGTTCTCTCAACATCTATGAAAAGGAAATAAGGCCTACTTCGGGTGAGAGAGCTAGAGGACGGCTAATCTTGCCGAAAAAAAGGTAATTTTGCTATGGTTGGATGGGTAAAAAAGGTACGTTTTCCGGTTAAATAAGCAAAAAAAAACTAAAATCTAATTTTTATATACTTAATAGTTATGTAAAAATTATTTTTGATAAGTTAAATTCATAAAGTGCACTGTCTCAATTTACATGCTGTGATCCTGACCAATAAGAATAG